>PAVT01000013.1 GCA_002713165.1 Verrucomicrobiota bacterium | reverse complement strand
TTGTATAAAGAAGGTCAAAATTAACATCCTTGCCAGAATAAAAACTTATCTCATCACTTGTTGCAGATATCGTTTGATAAGGTTCTGTTACTTCTTCTGTTGAATCTGGATCTTCAACTGTTTCTTGATCTGTCTCTACAGCTTCTTCTATATCAGTAACATCAGACCCTCCCTTAGGACGTAGTGAAATATCAGAATCTATTTCAATTCTATCCACACCAACATCAATGGCTTTTTTAAATGCGCTTAAGGTGTTTTCAGGTGCAAGCCCCGAGGCTCCGCGATGAGCGATAATAAGTGGATTTGACGCCATAAAGGGGGTAAAGATAAGTCAATCTATCATATCCCTTAATTCCTATAAATAGTGCCAATTGAATTGTTCATAAATGAATCTCCCAATATTGAATCCCAAATGCTCATAATTTTAACTTTGAATCAAGAAAAATTTTGAATGAAAATACTCCTATCCACTTTATTTCTTTTTGCTTTATCTACCCACTTTTCAATAGCGCAAAGCTTCACGACCTATAAATGGCAAAATGGAAAACCAAAAGCAGAAGGCAACCTCATCCAAGGAGGCATCGAAGATGGCGAATGGAAGTTTTACAATAAATCAGGACAATTGATTCAACTGGTCAATTTTAAATTTGGTGAGTTTCATGGCCCTTACAAACATTTTACTGAAAATGGTGAACTCGCAGAAGAAGGTTCATTTATTGATGCCAAACGAGATGGGCTGTTCACCACATACTATCCAAACGGCAAGGTTGAGCTAACTGGCTACTATAAAAAAGGTTACAAAGACAGTTTGTGGACGTTTAATTATGCAGATGGGAATAAAAAACGAGAAGGATGGTATGAAATTGACCAACGCAAGGGGCAGTGGAAAGAATGGCATCCGAATGGACAAATAAAGATGCTCATTACCTATACAGATGACGAACAGCTGATCGAGAGTTTTTTCGATGAAGTGGGAAAGCAACTGATTTTAAACGGGTCGGGCGTATGGACGATTTATCACAGCAATGGCAAGACCAAAGAATCTGGAAGGTATGATGGAGGAAAAAGAGAGGGACGTTGGGAAAAATGGAACAGCGAAGGAGTCTTGATCTCTGTAGAAACGTTTAAAAATAACCAACCTAATGGAGATTGGGTGACCTTCTTCCCAAACGGAAACAAAAAATCAGAAGGTCAATATAAAGAAGGACTTAAGTCGGGTCCATGGCGTCATTATTTCATTTCAGGACAACTTAATCGAGAGGAGACCTTCAATGAAGGGCATAAAGATGGTTTAACCACCACTTATTTCAAAGAAGGAAAAATAGCAGAGATTGGAAAATTTAAAAAAGGAATGAAGTCCGGAGAATGGCAGTGGTTTCATCCATCTGGACAGAAAGATATGTCTGGATACTTTATGGATGACAAACAGAGTGGAACATGGAAATATTATTATAAGGAGTCTACACAACTTTTATCCACAGGCAATTATTTAAATGGAAAAAGAGAAGGAAGTTGGGAATTCTTTTACAAAGATGGAAGCAAATGGAAAGTTGGCGACTACGTAAATGACATGAAAGAGGGTCAATGGAAAATATGGCATGAAAACGGAACATTAATCATGGAAGGAGTTTATAAAGAAAATCTTGAGGAAGGTCCATGGTTTACGTATTATTCTAATGGGCAAGCGCAAGATGCTGGGAGTTATTCTCGAGGCCTACAAAACGACCATTGGAAAGGCTGGTATACAGATGGTAAGCAACGTTATGTGGGTTCATTTCTTGAAGGCGTAAAAAACGGCACCTGGAGGTATTGGTCAACTCAGGGCAAATTAGAATTAGAGGAAACATATTTAAATGGGGTGTTGAATGGGGTCAGAAAAAGTTGGTACGCAAATGAGGGTCTTCGGGATGAAACCAATTACCGTGAAGGTAAAAAAGAGGGTAACTGGAGAAGTTTTTATGAAAATGGCATACCCATGATGAGCGCTACGTATAAAAATGGGCGGCTTGATGGCAAAGTCATCAACTGGTACGAAATTGGCACTTTAGAAAGTGAAAAATCGTATGTAGAAGGTGTTCCGCACGGGACCTTTAAGTTCTATGGGAAAAAGCAAGACGATCTGTTAAAAACCATTGTTTTTGAAAAAGGAGAAAAAGTTAAAATAGAAGATAAAAACTAAACAAAGGAATATTCGTACTTTTGCAGCGATTCAGTTGGAAGTAAATTAAGAGGGGACAAACGTCCCCTCTTTTTGTAACTAAAGGAAAGGATGATAGACACTAAAATCATAGGCTCACTTGTGAACGAGGCCATCGAGAAAACAGACTATTTTATAGTAGATCTGAACGTAGGTACCGGAAATAAAATTCGTATTGAAATTGATGGTGACAGAGGTGTGAAAATTGATGATTGCGTGAGCATTAGTAGGCACATAGAGTCAAATTTAGATCGTGATGAAGAGGACTATGAGCTTACAGTTAGCTCTGCAGGAATGGACCAACCGTTTAAGATACTAAGGCAATACCAGCGTTATCTTAATCGAATGGTAGAAGTAAAAACTATAAAAGGAGAAAAGATAAAAGGGAAGTTGCTAAAAGCCAATGAGGAAGAAGTTGAATTAGAAATAAGTTCAAAAGAAAAAATTGAAGGCAAAAAGAAAAAACAACTAGTAATAAAAAACATAAATGTTCCCATGGAGCAGGTAAAAGAAACTAAAGTGATTATAGTATTTAATTAAACAAGATGGATAAAATCAATTTAACAGAGTCGTTTACTGAATTTAAAGAATTCAAAGACATAGACAGACCTACAATGATGAATATTTTGGAATCTGTTTTCCGAAGTATGATCATTAAGCGATACGGATCAGACGAAAATTTTGACATTATCTTAAACATTGATAAAGGAGATTTAGAGGTTTGGCGTAACCGAGAAATTGTAGAAGATGGAGAGGTTGAAGATGAAAATAGTCAAATAGCACTCTCTGAGGCCATTAAAATAGAGCCTGACTTTGAAGTTGGGGAAGAAGCCTCTGAGGAAGTTAAACTCTCAGATTTTGGGAGACGTGCCGTGCTGGCTCTTAGACAAAATCTAATCTCAAAGGTATTGGAGTTGGAAAAAGATAACATTTTCAAAAAATATGAAGATCGCGTTGGAGAAATTATTAACGGGGAAGTTTATCAAGTATGGAAAAGAGAATTGCTCATCATTGATGATGAAGGAAACGAACTGATCCTGCCTAAATTGGAACAAATTCCAAACGACTATTTCAAGAAAGGGGACAATATTCGTGCTGTGGTCAAGAAAGTTGAAATGAGGAACAACAAACCCATTATCACCCTCTCAAGAACTGCTCCGGAATTTTTGGCCCGCCTTTTTGAAATGGAGGTTCCCGAAATATTTGACGGTTTGATTACCATCAAAAAAATTGTGCGAGAACCAGGAGAAAGAGCTAAAGTAGCGGTTGAGTCATACGACGATAGAATTGATCCAGTAGGTGCATGTGTAGGTATGAAGGGATCTAGAATTCATGGCATCGTCAGAGAACTAAAGAATGAAAACATTGACGTAATCAACTACACCAATAATTTAAAACTATACATCACAAGGGCCCTAAGTCCTGCCAAAGTTTCTTCCATCAATTTAGATGAGGAAAACGACAAGGCTGAGGTTTATTTAGCTCCTGACCAAGTTTCACTCGCCATAGGTAGAGGTGGACACAACATTAAACTCGCAGGCAAATTAACCGGTTTTGAAATTGATGTTTACAGAGAAGATGCAGGAAATGACATTGATGATGACGTAGCATTGGATGAGTTTACAGATGAAATTGATGATTGGATCATTGATGAACTCAAATCAATTGGTTGTGATACAGCTAAAAATGTATTAGAATTGTCTGATGCCGAATTGGTTAAGCGAACAGATTTGGAAGAAGAAACCATTGCTGAAGTAAAGAAAATTTTCCTCATGGAATTTGAATAATTCAGTTTATATTCACAAAGAGAAAGGATTATATGCCAGTAAAAAGATTAAGTAAAGTAGCAAGAGAGTTTAATTTAGGAATCAGCACCATCGTTGAATTCTTATCCTCGAATGGCATTGAGATTGAAGCCAAGCCCAATACCAAGATTAGCGAAGAGCACTACAATATATTAAGTGCAGAATTTCAAGACGATAAGAGCGTAAAAGAAGAGTCGCAAAATGTTAGTATGCCTTCTATAGAAAGGGAGAGTGTATCCATAGAGCATCCACAGGAAAAAGCTAAATCGAAGGAAGACGATGAAAGCATCTTAATCAAAAACATTCCTGCGGACAAGGAAATTGAACCGGAGAAAGATGAGGTAAAAGAAGTTAAAGAAGAAGCGAAAAAAGAGGCAACTGTTGAAGAAGAGAAAACGGGTGATGGGCCTAAGGTAGTTGGAAAAATTGACTTGGATTCAATGAACCTAAAGTCTAGACCAGCTCGTAAATCAAAAATAGATGAAAGTGAAAACAAAAAAGAGGCTGAAAAAACTGAAGTAGCCAACACTGAAAAAATAGCAAATGAAGAAGTAAAAGTAGAAAATACACCAAAAGAAAAAGTTGAAGAGAAACCTGTCGCTAGCAATCCAAAAGAACATAAAACTGATGTTGAAAAGCTTGAAGGAGTGACTGTATTAGGAAAGATAGAATTACCAAAAGAGAAAAAACCTGTCGCTTCCTCCTCACAAGATAAAGAAACCCAAAAGCCAAAGCGAAAAAGACGAAGAATTGCTGATGAAAAGCCTCGAAGAAAAGCAAAAGCTGGAGGAGCAAGAAAAACAAATGACCCTGAATTAACTGATAAGGAAATTCAAGAACAAATCAAAGAAACACTTGCTAGACTAACAGGAGGTGGAGGAAAATCCAAAGGTGCTAAGTACCGTAAACAAAAACGTGAAGCTGCGAGTGAACAAGCGCAACTAGAAGCTGAACAAGCTGAAGCAGAAAAGAGTATACTAAAAGTTACGGAATTTGTTACCGCCAATGAATTGGCAGCAATGATGGATGTCAATGTCAATGAAGTTATCTCTGCTTGTATGACCTTGGGTATGTTCGTCTCTATCAATCAAAGACTCGATGCCGAAACACTTTCTATTGTTGCAGAAGAATTTGGATTTGATTTAGAATTTATTAAGCCGGAATCTCAAGAAGAAGTTCAGGAAGAAGCGGACAAAGAAGAGGATCTAAAAGAGCGGTATCCAATTGTGACAGTAATGGGCCATGTTGACCATGGTAAAACTTCACTTTTGGATTATATCAGGAGTGCAAATGTAATTGCAGGAGAAGCAGGCGGGATCACCCAACATATAGGGGCCTATAATGTCGCATTAAAGGAAAACAAACGCATCACCTTTTTAGACACTCCCGGCCACGAAGCCTTTACAGCTATGCGGGCTAGAGGGGCTCAGGTAACAGACGTAGTTATCGTAGTCATTGCTGCGGATGATAATGTAATGCCACAAACAAAGGAAGCCATCAATCATGCTCAAGCAGCAGGCGTTCCAATAATATTTGCGTTCAACAAAGTAGATCGACCTGATGCCAATGCAGACAGATTGAGAGAGGAATTATCTCAAATGGACATATTGGTTGAAGATTGGGGAGGCAAATTTCAAAGTCAAGAGGTATCAGCAAAAACTGGCCAAGGAGTAGAAGAGCTTTTAGAAAAAGTATTGCTAGAGTCTGAACTATTGGAGTTAAAAGCAAACCCCGACAGAAATGCTAAAGGTGCAGTAATAGAGGCCAGTCTTGACAAAGGAAGAGGTTATGTAGCCACTTTGCTGGTGCAAACAGGGACGATGAAAATTGGAGATGTTATTCTTGCCGGTCCGCATAGTGGTAGAATTAAAGCCATGTACAATGAGCGAGGTAAAGACGTGAGTGAAGCGGGCCCATCCATTCCTGTTTCTGTTTTAGGACTAAGCGGTGCTCCAAATGCAGGAGATTCGTTCAATGTTATGGACGATGAAAGAGAAGCACGAAACATAGCTACCAAGCGACTGCAATTACAAAGAGAGCAAGGTACACGAACGAAAAAACACATTACACTTGACGAAATTGGTCGACGAATTGCGATCGGTGACTTCCAAGAATTAAACGTAATTGTTAAAGGAGACGTTGATGGATCAATTGAGGCATTGTCTGACAGTTTATTGAAACTATCAACAGAGCAAATTCAAGTGAACATCATCCACAAATCTGTAGGTCAGATAACTGAGTCTGACATTATGTTAGCAGCAGCATCCGATGCCATTGTAATCGGATTCCAAGTTAGACCATCTGTAAGTGCAAGAAAAGTAGCCGAGAAAGAAGAAATAGACATTCGACTGTATTCGATTATTTACGACGCAATTGAGGAGATTAAGTCCGCAATGGAGGGAATGCTCAAGCCAAAAGTCGAGGAAAAAGTTACCTCTTCAATTGAAATTAGAGAAACTTTTAAAATCTCCAAGGTTGGAACAATTGCAGGTTGCATGGTATTGGAGGGCAAAGTCAGTCGAAACGATAAGGTTCGATTGATCAGAGATGGCATTGTAGTGTATACTGGCGAACTTGGTTCTTTGAAGCGATTCAAGGATGATGTGAAGGAAGTGGCTAAAGGATATGAATGTGGATTAAACATAGAGGGTTTTAACGACATTAAAGTGGGTGATATCATTGAAGCGTATCAAGAAGTAGAGGTTAAGCAAACATTGTAAAAATTGATTTTATAGCTCTTACACCGCCATTTAAACATGAGTGACCAAATAAAACATGAATGCGGCATCGCATTCATTAGATTAAAAAAACCTCTTGAATATTATTTAGAAAAATACGGTTCTGCTACCTACGGCCTAGACAAGCTCTATCTTCTTATGGAGAAGCAGCATAACAGAGGCCAAGATGGAGCTGGTGTTGCCAACATAAAACTGGATGTGGCCCCTGGTCAACGCTACATCAGTAGACTGCGTTCAAATGGCAACCAACCCATTAAAGAAATTTTTGGAAAGATCAACGATAAGTTTTTTGCGCTTGAACAAGAAGATCCAAGACATCTAAAAGACGTCGATTATCTTAAAAGAAATGTAGGTTTTACAGGGGAAGTATTTCTTGGTCATTTAAGGTATGGGACCTTTGGAAGAAACAGCATAGAAAATTGTCATCCATTTCTAAGACAAAACAATTGGATGACAAGAAATCTTGTGGTAGCAGGCAACTTTAATCTCACCAACGTTGATGAATTATTCAACCTTCTCGTCAATTTAGGGCAACATCCAAAAGAGCAATCGGATACGGTCACCGTGCTTGAAAAAATAGGCCACTTTTTGGACATGGAGAATAAAAAACTGTACAAAAAGTTCAAGACCCTAGGATACGCAAAAAACGAAATCTCAGCATTGATTGCAAGGGAGATGAAAATCCATCGAATTTTAAGAAATGCGGCTGAAGACTGGGATGGAGGTTATACAATGGCGGGCATTGTTGGACATGGGGATGCCTTTGTATTAAGAGATCCTTCGGGAATAAGACCAGCCTTTTACTACTCCGATGATGAAGTAGTTGTTGTTACTTCTGAGCGTCCTGCAATTCAAACAGCCTTCGACTTAAAAGTTGAAGACATTAAAGAATTAGATCCAGGGCATGCAATTATTGTAAAAAAAGATGCGAATGTCAGTATCAAAAAAATAAGAGAACCGCTCGAAAAGCGAGCGTGTTCATTTGAGAGAATTTACTTTTCAAGAGGAAGCGACAAAGACATTTATCAAGAAAGAAAGCGCTTGGGTAAATCTGTCACTCCACAAATAATAAGGTCAATTAACAAAGACATTGAAAACACTGTATTTTCTTTTATTCCAAATACTGCAGAAACCTCTTTCTATGGCATGGTACAAGGAATTGAAGAGCACCTTAATCTATATAAAAAGGAAAAGTTAGTTGGTTTAGGCGCCAATCCATCAGAGCATGAAATCGAAAAAATTCTGAATATAAAGCCTAGAATTGAGAAAATAGCGATTAAGGATGCTAAATTGAGAACCTTCATTACCCAAGATGATGCCAGAGATGATCTTGTTACTCATGTTTACGACATTACCTATGGTACGATAAATAGAGGTAAGGATAATTTGGTAGTGATTGATGATTCAATTGTTCGTGGAACAACATTACGCCAAAGCATATTACGCATTCTTGACCGACTAGGCCCCAAAAAAATTGTCATTGTATCATCAGCGCCTCAAATAAGATATCCTGATTGTTATGGAATTGACATGGCCAAACTAGGTGATTTCATAGCTTTTCAGGCTGCAATATCTTTGTTAAAAGAAAGAGGAAAAGAATCTGTAATAAAAGATGTTTATAGATTATGTAAGTTAGATTCAAGCCCTGATTCCCAAAGCAATGTAAATCATGTAAAACGCATATATGATTCATTTACAGCAGAAGAAATTTCACAAAAAGTATCTGCTCTGCTAACACCAAAATCAATAAATTCAGAGGTTGAAATTTTATATCAAAGCATTGAGGGATTGCATACTGCAATTCCAAACCATAAAGGAGATTGGTATTTTACAGGAAATTACCCCACTCAAGGGGGCAACAAAGTCGTAAATAGAAGTTTTGTATACTATTATGAAGGAAAGAACAAACGTGCGTATTAGCTTAGGCAGTTGATTTAACTCTCGTTCTATATACATGTGTGTATCTCTCAGAACTTAATTGTATTATATTTGTTTTGCTCTCATTAGCCGAAAAAATGGATTTTAAAGCAGGAGAATTTTTATCCCAAATTGAATTTCCGAAAGATTTAAGGGACAAGTTCAACACCAAGGATTTGCCTCAGATTGCAAAGGAACTGCGTCAATACATCATTGATGTTGTTTCAGTAAAGGGTGGTCACTTTGGCGCTAGCTTGGGAGTGGTGGAGTTAACTGTAGCCTTGCATTATGTATTCAATACTCCGGACGACCAAATCGTTTGGGATGTAGGTCACCAGGCCTATGGACATAAAATACTCACGGGGCGTCGCGAAATCTTCCATACAAATAGAAAGTATAAAGGCATTAGTGGCTTCCCAAAAAGATCTGAAAGTAAATACGACACTTTTGGGGTAGGCCATAGCTCAACATCTATATCTGCCGCATTGGGCATGGCCGTGGGTGCAAGATTGCAGAAAATAAATCGACAACATATCGCAGTAATTGGCGATGGAGCTATGACTGCTGGACTAGCCTTCGAAGGTTTAAATCATGGAGGCGTAGAAGATTCGAATATGTTGGTGGTACTCAATGACAATTGCATGTCAATCGATCCGAATGTTGGTGCTTTGAAAGAATACCTCACAGACATTACAACTTCTCCAACATACAACAAAGTGAAAGACGAAGTTTGGAGTTTGTTGGGAAAAATTTCAAAATTTGGTCCAAACGCCCAAGCAATAGTTCAAAAAGTTGAGCATGGGATTAAATCCACTTTGTTAAAACAAAGTAACCTTTTCGAGTCTTTGAATTTCAGGTACTTCGGCCCAATAGATGGACATGATGTAAGCCATCTTGTAGAAGTCATGAAAGACTTAAAAGAAATTCAAGGCCCAAAAATTCTGCACATTCTTACCACCAAAGGTAAAGGGTATGATCTTGCCGAAAAGGACCAAACTAAATGGCATGCTCCTGGCCTTTTTAATAAAGATACAGGGGAAATAATTAAGGTTACACCTAAAGACCCCCAACCTCCAAAATACCAAGATGTATTTGGGCATACTATCGTGGAGCTTGCAGAAAAAAACGAGAAAATCATGGGCATTACACCTGCAATGCCATCAGGAAGTTCATTAAACATTATGATGAAAGCAATGCCAGATCGTGCCATTGATGTTGGCATTGCAGAACAGCATGCAGTGACATTTTCAGCAGGCTTAGCCACCTCAGGAATGATCCCTTTTTGTAACATTTATTCATCATTCATGCAAAGAGCGTTTGATCAAGTTGTGCATGATGTAGCCCTTCAAAATTTGCATGTCATTTTCTGTCTTGATCGAGCAGGTATGGCAGGTGCCGATGGGCCCACACACCATGGCGCATTTGATCTAGCATATATGCGATCAATTCCAAACATGATTGTTTCTGCACCAATGAATGAAGAAGAGTTAAGAAACTTAATGTTTACTGCACAAGAAAAAGACCATGGTCCATTTGTAATCCGATATCCAAGAGGGCAGGGTGTTATGCCAAGTTGGAAGACTCCTTTAAAATCTTTAAAAATTGGAAAAGGAAGAAAAGTTGTGAATGGAAGCGATATCGCTATATTAAGCATAGGTCACATTGGCAACTATGCATTAAAAGCCGTTGAAAACCTATCGATTGAGAACAATGTTTCAGCGGCTCTTTACGACATGCGATTTGTAAAACCCTTGGATGAGGTTTTATTGCATGAAGTCTTCACTAAGTTTGATTCAATTATCACAGTAGAAGATGGATGTATTCAAGGAGGAATGGGAAGTGCTGTAGCTGAATTTATGATAGACAACAATTACAATGCACACATTAAAAGATTAGGTATCCCAGATGAATTTATTGAACACGGCAATCAGGATCAGTTATATGAAGAGTGCAATTACAATAGTACAAGCATTGTATCAAGTGCTCTCAAGCTTCTGAAAAATAAAAAAAATGTGAACAGTCAGTTCACTGCTTAAAGCTTTCTTGTCAAAGTTGAATTTCTTTTCTTAATTTTAGTTGAAACCAACTTTTTGGGACAATTGTTCGTCTCTTGATTAACAGGAGGTTATGTCGATAAGAATTCTTTTCTTTTATGCTGTAGTTATATTAAGTACTCTGAGTACGCGTGCCCAATCTTGTTCTGCTTTTTTCTCGTACAACAATTCAGGACTAATAGCCTCATTTTATGATCTTTCTTTAGGAGCTAGTAGCAATACGCAATATTCTTGGAAGTTTGGTGATGGAGACTCATCCATGTTGAAGGAACCTGTTCACACCTATCAAAACTCAGGGATTTTTCAAGTATGTCTCACCATTTCCGACAGCATCAATTGCACCTCGACAATTTGTGACTCTATTATCGTTTCCAATTTTTCTTCTAATTGTGATGCTGCATTTAACTTCAGTATCGATAAAACCAATTCGGTGATTTTTACTGATCAAACCACCCCTATCTCAAATTATACCTATAAATGGGACTTTGGTGACAGCACCTTTTCATCATTTCAAAATCCAACACACAATTACAAAAAAACAGGCATATACCCTGTAAAGTTAAAGGCCTATATCCCCGGTGCCGCCTCATGTATTACTTCAGATACATTATACGTAAACTACTGTGAATCTAAGTTTAATTATACCTCGCTCAGTAGAGATAGTATGCATTTTAAAGGCATTGTTGCTTCTTCAAATTCAAGCTCTATACATTGGGACTTTGGAGATGGCAAATCTACTTTTGGAAATCTTAACCCAAAACATCGATATTCATCTTCAGGACTTTTTACTGTAACATTGAGTGTTTTCGATTCTACATCAAATACCTCTTGCAGTTATGCTGACACGGTGCGCATAAAGGCTCCAAAAATTTGTCAAATTGGGTTTAAAGCAATCGTAAATGATTCCAATCTTCATGTTTTAAGCACTGCTAAAAACTTTACAAACATCTTCTACAGCTTTGGCAATGGGGACAGTTCGTTTGTTGATAATCCTATTTATACTTATAAAAAAAATGGTGTTTATTCAGTTTGTCAAACAGTTTACAACGCAACAACAAATTGCACAAAAACCACCTGTGATACAGTTACCATTAACGTACCCAAAGCTTGTTTGGCAGACTTCGATCTCAGCTTAAATCTTGATACACTTGAAATTTTAAATAAAGCAAAGAGCTACAATTCAATAGTATACAGCTTAAGCAATGGCATTACATTATCACATCCAAATGCTAAAATCATCTTGTCGAACAATGGACCTTTACAAGTATGTCAATTCATTAAAAATTCAGTGAACAATTGTCGAGATACACTTTGTAAAACAATAAACATTGTACTTCCTCCAAAATGTACTGCAAGCTTTAATTATACACAAACAGGGCCAACTGTCCAGTTCAAGAATAATGCGCGTTTTTATGATTTTATTACTTATTATTTTGGTGATGGAGATAGTTCAATTATTGAGAATCCCGAACATTTATACCAAAACAGTGGCACTTATCTTGTACGCCAAAAGGTCGTAAATAAACTCACAAATTGTGAAAGTTTTTTCGAAGACAGTATCAACGTATTTATACCACCAAGATGTTTAGCAAATTTTAGTGTAACTATAGTTGCAGACAGTGTATCAATCAGAGATCTTTCTTCCAACAATAACTATTGTCGATACGATTTCGGAGATGGTTTTTCTACTACTAATCGCAATCCAAAGCACACCTATAGTCGTAATGGAACATACAGAATTTGTCAGACCGTAATTGATACAACCAACAATTGCGAAAGCATAAAATGTTTAGATGTAAGCATTGTTTTGCCCAAAATATGTGATCCTAATTTTGATGCAATTGTAGTTCAAGACAGTCTCTTCATTTTAAATAAAGCAACAAATTACAATCAGCTAGAATATAGTTTTGGAGACGGCAATTCATCATCAGAATCTAACCCCGTTTATATTTTCAAGAATTCGGGGACTTATCAAGTGTGTCAGACGGTTTTTAATGAAAGAAACAACTGTCAAAAAACGCAATGCAAATCTATTGCAGTGACTGTCCCTCCAAAATGCCTTGCTGGATTCGAATACTCAATTAAAGAAGATACTGTAAGATTTGCGAATACGGCATCATTTTATGAAAAAGTTTTCTATGATTTTGGAGATGGGAAAGTTGACAGTATTGAAAACCCGCAACATGTATATGATAAAAATGGTTTGTATGTTGTCAGACAAACTGTTTTTGGGAAAGATGGGAACTGTGTGAATGTTTTTCATGACACTATTGAGATAAGTGTTCAACGTCTTTGTCAGGCCAAATATCAAATAGCGTTAGACACATCAAAAAGAGGTACCCTGTATCTAATCAATACTTCAACAAAAAGGAATAGTCATAATTATCTGTGGAATTTTGGTGATGGAGAAACTTCAAATGGTAGAACGCCTACACACAAATATGAAAATTTTGGCTTATACAATATTTGTTTGTATATAAGTGACGACGATTTGGGCTGCATGTCATCTTATTGCGAAGAGGTAGGCCTTGATTCAAACGGTTACTTACTAAAAAACAAAGGCTTCTTGCTGAGAGTTCTTGATGGTTCATTTGTTGGATTGGACGAGGAAAGTGATAAAGAGAAGCACATGAATATTTACCCAAACCCAACAAAAAATTCAATCCAAATTGAGTCAAACATGTTAATCAATTCAATGGCCTATGAACTTTTAGATGTCAATGGCAAAATTAAGGCAGAAGGACTTGTAAATGAAGCTAATAATACGATTGAATTAAGTCATATACAACCAGGCATGTATTTTATACGTTTATGGAACAGTAACCAATTTGTTGTAAAAAGAATTATAAAACAGTAATTTTAGAGAGAGACTGCGATGAAAATCACGAAGGAAATACTCGATGCTTGTTTACAGGGTAAAAGATCTGCCCAAAATGAGTTATACAAAGAAGTGTTTTCGTATTTAATGAGCATTTGCATTCGATACAAAAATGATTATGATTCAGCAGGTTCAAGCCTCAACTCAATATTTTTAAAAATCCTAAGTAACCTTTCTCAATTTAACAATAAAGACTCTTTCGTTGCTTGGATGAAAAGGATAGCAGTCAATCACCTTATTGATGAATACAGAAAACAAAAACGAGAACAATCAAGAGTAAGTTACCTTGATGATTTAAGTGTCTCTAAATTGCCCTTTTCAATACATGCAAAAGAAGCTGAACTTGAATGTGAGTATCTACTCAAAATGATTCGTGAATTGCCGGTGCTCACCGCAAAAGTTTTTAACCTTTATGCAATTGATGGCTTTAAACATAGAGAAATTGGAGAGTTACTTGAGATGAGTGAAAACACTTCAAAATGGCATCTAAGTCAGGCTAGAAAAAAACTTCAAGCCAAATTAGAATTATTTAACCAAGCAATTTAAGGCAATATGGGTTGGTTTAATAGAGAGAATGAGGTAGATGAATTCTTCAAGGAGGGTTTAAATGTCGAGTATCCTTACAATCCTCAATTGTGGTCAAGGCTAGCCTCCATTTTAGACCGCAATTACACGCGATTTCTTAGATTTAATGGTATTATTGGCAACATTGGGCTAATGATTGCAGTACTTCCTTTGCTGTTCTTCACAAGCAACAATCCTATTGTAAAGCAATCGAATTTCACTTTAAAACTATTCGGGAACACTACTGCGATTCTATCTCTCCAGACCCCACCGAACTTGACTCAACCAGCTGAAACATATGCTGAAGAATTTTATGACCTGAATAACACTGACACTAAAATTGGACATTCACATCAATCCAACAATACTTTCGCAGAAAACAAAATTTCAAACGCTCCTTCACAGAACAATGTAGTTCGAAATAAATTTGACTCAAGAGAAAGACAAGAAAATGAACAGTACGCTTATACTGTAGTAAACCCATCCATAGATCAACTAAAACGTGAATTGATATATGCGGATTATGAATACTCTCCCTTAAGAACTCCTTTGCTGACTGAAATAAGTCCTTATGAAATGCAAAACATCAAACAAAAAAAGCAAAGTATTGACGTTGCCATTATCGCTGAGCAATCTTTAAGAATTTCTAGATCACTTGAGTTTAATGAGCCTCCAACCGAAGCGCAAAATGCTGATATAAAAGCTACAGGAAAATCTACTTATGGCTTAGAATTGATAAAGAATTACAAAGCCTTTAGAGTAGGAATTGGATTAAGAATATCTGAGTTTTCGGAGAATGTAAGCTATTCAAACAACTCAACTGAGAGTAATTATCAAATTTTTTATGACACTACCTACACGGTCATCAATGATAGTTATGATGAAAACGGCAAGCCAGTCATCTTAATTCGACAAGACATCAATGCTCGAGTAGAGGAAAACACAAACACTCTAGAAGAAAATGTAAGCGTGAGAAACACCTTCAGGAGACTTCAATTGCCAATTACTGTCGGTTTTGAAAAACGCTTTGGAAAAATTACTGCTGGCATACGTTCCGGAGTAATTGTTAACTATGCGCTTTCGCAGAATGGCACCTATTTTAATCCGAACAGCATGCAATATAGCACGCTTAAAGAGAATGCCCCACAAATTAATCCGGTGTTTATAGGACAAGCAAGCACTGCAGAAGTTGGCTTCGTCTTAAACAATTCATTAGTGTTGGGTGCATCATACAGTTATGAAGCAGATTTAGGATCATTCAGAACAGACAATACAAGTCGTTTCCAAAGTCAAAACTTTGGCGTTTGGATACGCTGGAAGCTAGACAAACACTAGCAATACTAGAAAATCAATCGTCTAATTTGAGAACAGCTAAGAATGCATTTTGGGGAACCTCAACATTTCCAATTTGACGCATTCTTTTCTTTCCTTTTTTCTGCTTTTCGAGTAGTTTGCGTTTTCTTGTAATGTCACCGCCGTAACACTTTGCTGTAACATCTTTCCGAAGTGCTTTAACTGTTTCTCTTGAGATAATCTTTGCTCCTATCGCAGCTTGCACAGCAATGTCAAATTGCTGTCTGGGCAGCAATTCTTTTAGCTTCAAACATATTTTTTTCCCTAAATCAAAAGCCTTGTCTTTGTGAATCAAGGCAGATAGGGCGTCTACCTGATCACCATTCAACAACAAATCCATTTTTACAAGTTTAGACTCTTGATATCCAATGGGGTTATAATCAAATGACGCATACCCTTTCGAAATTGTTTTCAAACGATCATAAAAATCAAATACAATCTCTGCAAGAGGAATTTGAAAGCTTAGCTCAACACGATCCGTTGTCAAATAAACTTGATTTTTAAGTTCGCCCCTTTTTTCAATGCACAAATTCATAACCGCACCAACAAACTCCGATTTTGTGATAATCTGAGCTTTGATGTAGGGCTCCTCTACTCTATCCAATGAACTTGCGTCTGGAAGGTCTGAAGGGTTATTAATTAAGATGACTTCATCTGGAGTTTTAGTTAGGTAAGCCTTGTAAGAAACATTTGGCACAGTGGTAATCACTGTCATGTTAAACTCCCGTTCAAGACGTTCTTGAATAATTTCCATGTGCAACATGCCCAAGAATCCACACCTAAAGCCAAACCCTAAGGCTGCCGAAGACTCAGGCTCAAAAGTAAGTGAGGCATCATTGAGCTGCAATTTTTCCATCGCCTCTCTCAATTCTTCGTATTCATCAGTATCTACTGGATAAATTCCAGCAAATACCATAGGCTTTACATTCTCAAAGCCTTGAATGGCAACTTCACATGGATTTTTCACCGTTGTTAGGGTATCCCCAACTTTCACTTCCTTGGCCGATTTAATGCCAGATACAATGTATCCAACATCACCAGTTTTTACAACTTTTCTTGCCTCTAGATTAAGTTTAAGGACCCCAACTTCATCTGCATCATACTCCTTTCCGGTGTTAAAAAACTTAACCTTGTCGCCCTTTTTGATCTCACCATTTAAGACTTTGTAATATGCATGAATTCCTCTGTAAGAATCGAATACCGAGTCAAAAATTAACGCTTGTAATGGGGCATTGGGGTCGCCTTTTGGAGCAGGAACTCGATCAACAATGGCTTTCAAAATGTTGTCAACGCCTATCCCAGTTTTGCCACTAGCCGCAATAATTTCTTCTCTTTTGCAACCAATCAAATCAATGATTTGATCCTTTGTCTCCTCGGGCATAGCACTAGGCAAGTCAATTTTATTAATTACAGGAATAATTTCTAAGTCATGCTCTAAGGCCAAGTACAAATTAGAAATGGTTTGAGCTTGAATGCCTTGAGCAGCATCCACAATAAGCAGTGCCCCTTCACATGCAGCGATAGATCTAGAAACTTCATAGGAAAAATCAACATGCCCAGGGGTATCAATTAAATTCAAAATGTAATTTTTCCCTTCCTGGGTATAATTCATCTGAATTGCATGACTCTTTATGGTAATTCCACGTTCCCGCTCCAAGTCCATATCATCCAAAGTCTGAGCTTGAAGTTGTCGTGTTGTGATCGATTGCGTTTGCTCTAAGAGCCTGTCGGCCAAAGTACTTTTACCATGATCAATGTGTGCAATTATGCAAAAGTTTCGTATGTTTTCCATCCCAATTTACTAGTGCTACAAATTTACAGCATTAGTTTCCTATATTTTTCCTTTTTTAATGCAACGCATTCTGTAAAACTTTCGTCAGTGAACAGTTGAATAGAACTGTTGTGAGAGTTTAGAAAAATCAGTTACTTTACTGTTTGTCCAAACTTCACTAGTGAAGAAAATTTTTGATAGATGAAGAATTTGAAACTAATAGCTAGCATTTTTTTGATTTGCTTCCTTTTCTCGGGGTTGAAATCAAACGCTCAATCTGAATCCTATGCTGCGGGGGAGATTTTGGTAGAATATGATCCTGCAATCGGAGAGGCACAATGTGCAAACTTAAGATCTTACAGATTTACTTATAAATTTTATCGTGATTGCTTTTTTAACGCTCCATTTGCCAGCACAAAAACCTTGTTGTTAAGGACTGAAAAAACTGCAGGAAATAGCTACGGCACAACAAAAAAACATAAAAATCCGCCGATTGCTATATCATTGAACCAATTTGGTGGGAGAGGCCAAAATGACGGCCCACCTTGTCTTACTTCTCCTCAGCCTTCTTGCACCGAATTTCAATACTACAGAAGCGATCGAATCCTTTTACCACAGCGTGATGATTGGATAGTTCAATATGCAGTGCAACCTTTTTTTCCTCCAAATTCGCCTCTCAATGGTATTCAGTTTTTTTCGCAAGGAACTGAAAATGTGGAGCGCAAAAGTACTTTTGCTACACTTTCAAAATTTACTACTGTTTGTTTAGTATCCAAAACAGATGGTACAGGAAATCCGGCCTTCACGAGTTGGACCGCTCCTGGGGACAATACTCCTGCGCAATGGAACAATCCACACCCTATTTTTCCTTTTTGCGATGGTACTCCACAAGAATTTAAATTGCGGGTACTTGACAATGATCAAACATTGTTGGTTAAAAGAATCAACAACCCAACCAATGATCCTAATGCTGGAAAGCATCAAACCATAATAGGCACTGATCTTGTTAAAGATCGCTTGGTGTTTAGTATGACGCCTACAAGAAAAGATGGTGCAGGCAATACTGGTAGGCCCGTGGAATATTCTGCTGGATTTTCATCCTCAGTTCCTTTTCCTGTTAAGCCACCTGATTTTGTGAATGTATTTAGTGCCCTTGAATTGGACTCCAACACAGGTGTGTTAAGTTTCACCCCCGACTTGAGTGTATTGGGTAAAAATGTTAGCAGCTTTACCGGTGTGTTTACGATAAAAATAACGGAACGAAGACCTTTCTACAAGGAGGTTTTAAACAATGGAAAAATTGAGCTCCAATTGGATGAGCGAACAATAAACGAAACATTTAGAGACATCCGGATCAACATTGACAAAAGATGCAATACTGTTCAACCAACTTTTACTGCTCCAAATGCCGTTTTGAATGGTGATGGCCGTTGGGAATTCGATTGTGCATCCAAAGAATTTGTATTTGATGTATCGGACCCCATGTTTGAGAGCAGTCTTCACGCCAAAGGTGAAACTCCTGAGTTTAGAATGTACCGCATTGATCCAAATGGGAATCCGCTGGTTTCAATTGATAAAAACTCCTATGACCTTACAGTGGAGGCTGTTGGTGCAAACGTTTTCGGACAATTCAATCGGTTTGCTATAACAACTGTGCAGGATATAGGTCCTGGAAATTACTCCATAGTAACCAAAAAAGGAGATGATGGAAACACCATGATTAATGAATGCGGACAAGAGATCGATGAAAATATTGTAATTCCTATTACCGTAAATACTGATTATACCTATATTTTCGAGGGAGATGACCCCATAAAAATATGTTGGGACGCCGAAGCTGCGATAATTAAACCATTCGACGGTAAATCAAACAAGGAAACAAATCAACTGCTTAAAGATGCATTCATCACCAGATACTCTTTCCGCGGTCCCTCATTTAATGCTCCTGTGCAATGGACGGATCAAAGAAGAGCATCAGATGGGAATTTATCGGAATACAATTTTGAACACCGTTTTACCGATTTAAGCAACTTCCCTGAAGGCTGGTGGACCATAGAAGTTGTAAGAAACTTCCCATGGTCAAGTCCTGGAGCATCAAAACTTAACGATGAATTCTGCTCAGACGATGATCGAACCGTTTTTATAGAAAGCTTTAATGTTCCAGAAGTAGTTATCGATGATATTGAGCTTTGCCCAAATGAAGATTGGCCTGTAATTGACTTAAGTGACCATCCAGACCTGCAAAATGCTACTGATTTTAGGTGGGAGTTTACACAAAGACAACCAAATGGTTTACCGCCTAAAACTATTCCAATCGGTGGTAGTTCAAACAGTCAGATCAAAAATGACACACTTGACGTAGGTGAAATAGCTTTTGGTTCAGGTGGAGAATTTGAGTTGGCTGTTGGCTTTACGATCAATGATTGTGTTGTGGATCCAATACCATTTAAAGTAAGAAGAGAAAAAGTTGAGGTTGAACTTGATGCTCGTGACTCAACGATTTGCCCTGGAGAACAATACCGCATGAACAACACTGTTACCTATAGAGCTCCTGACCTAATGACTTACCAATGGTTTTTGGATAAACAAATCATTCCGGGAGAAACAAGTCCGAGCCTAACCAACTCTGAAAGGGGCCGATACAAACTAGAAGTCACGAAAACCACTGCGAATTCCGTTTGCAAAAGCGCTGACTCTGTTTTTATCAATGTAGCTGACAAACTTGTTCCTCCTAGAGTAGAGTGTATTGAGGTAACATTTAAAGATGGTGTTGTACAACAACGCTTTTTCTGGCCAGCCGATGATGGTCCTGATTGGAATCAGGTGCGAGGTATAGATCGGTTTGGACAAATTCGTGATGAGAGTGACCTTGTTGTAAATAATGATACAGGAGGGTGGCACAGAGCGAATGGATTGTATAATCTTCATCATTGGATATCAGGTCAACAATACAAGCTTCAAGTGAGAGCAGTGAACAGCGAAGTAGGTCCTGAGGCCGTATGTAAATTTGGCCCAATCGGCACAGCAGAGGCCTGTAACATTGTAATTGATCGACTAAATGTGTTTACACCAAATGAAGACGGAATAAATGACTTTCTCCGTTTTGATTTGCTCGAAGTATATCCTGGAAGCACTATCCAGATATTCAACCGTTGGGGAGAACTCATTTATGAGGACAACGACTACAAAAATGACTGGGATGGAGGTGATTACGAAGATGGTGTATATTACTACCTTTTAGACATTAATGATGAATCCCAGGGTTTGATTAAAGGAAGTGTTACCCTCCTTAGGTAGAGAATAAAAATATAAAAACTAAAGCCCTTCAAAATCTGAGGGGCTTTTCTTACATCTAAACATTACATAAAATTTGGATTTTGTAAAAAAATTAAAACAAGGAGATAAAACCTTATTCTCTTTTGAGATACTTCCCCCATTAAAAGGAAAAAGTATCCAATCTATTTATGATGGAATTGATCCATTATTGGAATTTGATCCGGCTTTTGTCAACGTTACATATCACAGGGAAGAATTCATTTATAAAAAGCGAGAGAAGGGGTTTCTTGAGAAAATAGCCATCAAAAAACGTCCAGGAACAGTTGGTATTTGTGCAGCGATCAAAAACAAATACAACATTGAAGCAGTTCCCCACTTGATTTGTGGAGGCTTTAATAAAGAGGAAACTGAAAATGCATTAATCGACCTTCATTTTTTAGGTATTAACAATGTATTAGCGTTACGCGGTGATCCTATCAAGACTGAACCTCATTTTGTGCCTGAAGATGGAGGAAATCGATATGCAGTTGACTTGGTGGAACAGATTGTCCGTTTAAACAATGGTATATACATGGACCCAAACATCGAAAATGCAACTCCTACGAATTTCTCTATAGGTGTGGCAGGCTACCCTGAAAAACATTTTGAGGCCCCAAACATGGACGCAGACATAAAAAGACTTAAGCAAAAAATCGATGCTGGTGCTCACTACATAGTAACCCAACTATTTTTTGACAATAAAAAGTTTTTTGAATTTTGCGAAAGATGCCGTGCTGAAGGTATAGAAGCGCCAATTATACCGGGGATTAAACCGATTGAATCTCTTCGGCACATCACTTTTTTACCAAAGTTCTTTAACATCGATTTACCTGTTGAATTAACAAATGCACTTTATCAATGCAAAACCAATGAAGATGTTAGAAATGTAGGTGCTGAGTGGGCAATTGCACAATCGAAAGAATTGATTGAAGCAGGTGTGCCATGCATTCATTACTATACAATGGGTAAATCCAAAACAGTAAGTAAGATTGCTAAATCTACCTTTTAGCTGGCTTACTTGACATTTTTGCCACGTACTTGCCTAGAATATCAAACTCAATGTTCACTTGATCACCAATTTTAGAATGTTGAAAAGATGTGTGATAGAATGTGTAAGGAATAATAGTAACACGAAAGAATTTCTCCCCCACATCAAACGCAGTTAAGCTTACTCCATTAATTGAAATAGAGCCTTTCTCAACGATAAGGTCAGTATTGGAGTGCAAATCGAATCCAATTATCCAGCTTCCCTCTACCTCATTAATTTCTGAAATTCTAGCCACCTCATCTACATGACCTTGTACAATGTGTCCATCTATGCGGTCACTCATGCGAAGACACCGTTCTAAATTCAAGACATCACCTTCTTTTAAGGAATTCAGATTCGTTTTTTCCAGCGTTTCCTTTACTGCAACTACCTCATACCTCTCCTCAAGAATCTTCTCTACAGTTAGACAAACACCATTATGTGCAATACTTTGGTCTACCTTTAATTCATCAACAAAGCCTGCATAAATGGTCAATCGTAAATTGCTGGACTCTTTTGATAACTTGATGAGCTCTGCAGTTTGCTCTATAATTCCTGTGAACATTTAATTGGTTTTTATAGGGGCCTCTGGATTGAAGATTGTTATGGTTCCTTTCAATTTACGAACTATTGCAGAATCAAATAAACTCTTTTCGAATACATCACAAGAATAAAGATACACTCCACTACTTAAAATCTTATTTGAACTTTGATGCACCCCATTCCAATTTATATCTGGATCTGACGTCTCAAAGACAATTTCTCCCCACCTATTGTATACAACTAAATTGATTGAATCTACATCCCTGTAAGGCTTAATTGGGGTAAACAAATCATTTAAGTTGTCATTGTTCGGAGTAAATACATTTGGCAGTTCATACACAGGGCAAAACTCAACACAATTAGTCGTAAAATCTACACTCTCATTCTTAGAAGAGTCAATAGCTCTTAAAGAGTAACATCCTGCAACTGCTCTGTTCTGTAGCAAAAATGACCTTTCACTCAAGTTGACTTCAGATAATAGGCTAAAATCACCTTGTTCCTTAGAGCTGTAGTATATTCGAAACCCTACGACATCATCACTGCAAGAATGATTTTTTTGGACCCAACTAACTCTTAAACTATCCTCTTCACAATCTGAAGTTATCGAAAATTGAGGAGAACAAGGAGGAATGTTGTCTTCTGGAATTGCACATGAAATTTGTGACAAGTTGACAATAGTATCATTCAGTTTTTCAAAATCATATCTCCCTATTGATTTGATGTAGTAACAATATTCAATTCCATTGGTTAGGTTGGAGTCATTAAAAAAGGTAGTTGTTGTGGTTGCTATTGAATCAAACAGACCTGAAATATTGTTCCTTTTAAATATAATGTATTGCTCATTTCTCCATGGCACATTCACATCCCAATTTAACTTTAATACGTTGTCAGTTGGCACAATATTTAAAAATATTGATTGTGCCTTGGCCGTTTTTCCTAAAATAACCCTGCCTAAACCTAAACTTAATAAATCAACATTAAAAGAAAAGATATTATTTGTTGTATTCAATTCATCAACCAAAATTGAGGTGTCAGTAAGGGTTAAGGTAGAATCGATTAATTTTACAAGATCATTGTTTTCGTGCTGATAAATCAAATAGCGATAAGGAGGTGGAAAAAGAATACTATCAAAAATTTCTGGTGGAGACCATTTTAATTGGATTTGCCCCTTATTATCATCTGTCTGAACAACAGATGTTTGTGTAATTATAGGCACAACTTTTTGAATTTGTGCGCACACCTCTTCAGAAGCTAAACTCTCTTCTCCATCAACAAAATACTTAGTAACTAAATAACAATACTTTCTACCGGGAATCATCCCATCTCCACCATTATCATCTATAAAGTTAGTGGTGTCCAATCCTTCGATCTCCGCAATTTTCGTGTATCCTATTTCATTAGGGACTCCAGTGGTGCAGCTGTCAGGGACAAATCCTGTTGAATCTATCCTTCTGTAAATATTATACCCCAAGGCATTCTGACACTTGCTATTGATCCAATTTAGTCTCAAGTTTTGATTGATGGGAGAAACCATCAAACTTTCTGGTGCTGGAGCAACTACTTTCACTGTCGTGTTCTGGAACGAAGCCAGAACTATAGGTGTTGCATCGTCCTCTGCCTTAATACTTACATTGTATAGGTTAGCCCTTACATCATCGCATATAGTGTTCCAAATCAATGTGCCGTTTGTAGGGTTATTTGGGATACTCGAATTAAAAGCAACTCTACTTCCAATGGGTGCCTCTAAAATTTCGCTTGTAATACTTAAACTCACATCATCATTTGCATCAGGGTCTTCTGCTCTTATTTGCAGCCGAAGACTTTCTCCAGCTTCAACACAAGTAAAAGGATTAACAAGTATGTTGGGAGGGCGATTATTGCATCCAGGAAATACCTGTATCTGCATATCTCTCAACACACTACCTACAAGCACACCATTTCTGTATTCTTTTATTCGTATCGCAAGGTTATATAGCCCTACCTCGTCGGGCCTGTTCCATATAAGATCTCCACTAATCGGATCTACAACAAGGCTTATTGATGCCGATGGAAAGTTGAAACCTGGTGCTTGAAACCCTCCTGTCCCTAAACTAGACGCCAATTCATAGGCTAGCGAATCTCCGTCCGGATCGAAAGCTCCAGGATTATAAATATAGAGCTCCCCAAAACAGGCATCATCAATTGGATCATTGCGCAATACTACAGAGTTATTATTCTGATTATCCAATGGTATTCTAAGCAAAGTTTCAACGGTAAAAGGAACATTGATTGAATTTGAAATGTTGTCAACTCCTCCATTTCTATTTCTATCTTCAACACGTATACGAAAGCTCCCAGGCCCTGGGAAGGTATGTCGTGCAATCCAAGTCCGTTTCTTTACATTTGGCCTGTTAGGTATGTCTGGCCCTACAATCGGATTTCCAACGGAATCAATTCCTGAATTATCTCCCCAGTTAATTTCAATTTCATCACGGTTTCTAAAGGCAGGACTGTTCGGATCTGCAAAAATTGAAACTGATATTTCGTATGTTAAACCAGTAATGTGTTTGTAGGTTATATCTCCTGCCCTGTTGTGTGTTGCAAACAAGGAGACAGACAGTATTAAAAAAAAACTGATTATTGATAAAACTTTTTTCATTCTCTCATTTAGACGTCAATAAGTAATTACTTGTTGCTCTATCTCATTTGGCAATACGCAATCTTCATATTCCTGAGTACGCAGTTGCGGTGCAAACCCTGCTTCTTTTATTGCTTCTTGAATTCCGTCTGCTGTAAAACGGTGAGGAGCTCCTGCTACGGATACGACATTTTCTTCAATCATAATTGAACCCATATCATTAGCACCAGAGTGTAGACAAATTTGAGCAACCTCTTTTCCAACGGTTAACCAACTTGCTTGTATGTTGGTTATATTGGGCAACATGATTCTAGATAAGGCAATCATGCGGATATATTCATCCGAATTCACTTGATTTCGAATACCTTTAATGCGATTCAATAGTGTGCCGTCATCTTGGAAAGGCCAAGGTATAAATGCTAGAAATCCTTTCGAGTTTTCTGGTTTTTCAGACTGCACTTCTCTCAGCCACACCAGATGTTCAAAGCGTTCTTCCAAGGTTTCAATATGACCGAACATCATTGTTGCAGATGTAGTTATGTTAAGTTTATGAGCGGCTCTCATTACATCTAGCCATTCTTTCCCAGTACACTTCCCTCTCGAAATCAATCTGCGCACCCTATCATTTAAAATCTCAGCACCTGCTCCCGGCAATGAATCTAGGCCGGACTCCTTAAGCTCTGTCAAAACTTCATGGTGACTTAAACCCTCCAGTTTGCTGATATGAGCAATTTCTGGTGGCCCTAAAGCATGTAATTTCAACTCTGGATATATAGTTTTCAACTTTTCAAATAAATCTTTATAGAAACTTAGTCCCAAGTCGGGATGGTGCCCTCCTTGCAGTAATAATTGATTTCCCCCATACCTAAAAAGCTCATCGATTTTTCTTTTGTATTGTTCAATTGATGTAATGTATGCTTCATCGTGACCAGGTACTCTGAAAAAATTGCAAAATTTACAATTAGCTATACATACATTGGTCGTATTTGCATTTCGATCAATGATCCAAGTGACTTTTTGATTGCCTTTTTTGGCTATTTTCAATTGATTGGCCACGAAAGCCAATGTAGCTGTTGAAGCATTCTCAAAAAGATACTGACCTTCCTCCGCAGATAAAAATTCATTATGTAAAGCTCTATCAAGCAGTCCGTTTAATTGCATGGTGTTCTTCTTCATTTTAAACTCAATTAAGCCTTCTAAATTGTATTAGTTTTGTTAAGTATAAAATTAATCAATATAGCAAGATTCAATTAGCAAACAGACAAGCAAAGCAGTTGTTTTAGGATTATTGTCAGATATGAAAAATAAGATGGAAAAGAGAATAATTAATGTTGGCATTACCATGGGAGACGCTAATGGGATTGGACCTGAGATTATAATTAAAGTATTGAGCGACAAGAGAATTCTTGAGCTGTGTAATCCTATTGTCTACGGAAATAAATCCATCTTAAACCAATGTATAAAAGATTTACAATTGGGTGAGTTGAAACTACAACACATTGGTCATCCAAACAAAGCAAATGGAAAGTCAGCTACATTGATTTCAGTTGACAGTGAGCTAAAGACAGCTGAATATGGGAATCCAACCAAGGCTTCAGCACTTTGTGCATATGAAGCACTTGAACGTGCGATGAAAGACCTTATAGATCAAGAAATCGATTGCTTAGTGACAGCCCCGATAAACAAAGACAACATCCAACAAACCGCATTTGATTTTGCTGGACATACGGAATATTTAGAACATAAAGATGGTAATTCTGAGAGCCTTATGCTAATGGTCAATGATTATAGCCGTATAGGACTCGTCACAAATCATTACTCAATCAATGAGATAAGCAGCCTAATCAAAACTGACTTAATTCTAAAGAAGCTAAGTATATTCAATAAAACCCTTAGAAATGACTTTAATATCCGTAAGCCAAAGATTGCCGTACTTGGTTTAAACCCACACAGTGGAGACAATGGCCTCATAGGTCTTGAAGAAGAAAAAGAAATATTGCCAGCGATTCAACAATCTAAAACAATTGGCATTTTGGCTTTTGGGCCCTATCCTGCAGATGGGTTTTTTGGTTCGGGAAATTTCAATGAATTTGATGGTGTTCTTGCCATGTATCATGACCAAGGGTTAATTCCAGCAAAAATGCTTTCTTCAGGTACTGGAGTAAATTATACTGCTGGACTCTCTTTTATAAGGACTTCTCCAGATCATGGCACTGCTATGGACATTGCAGGCAAGGGAATTGCGAATGAATCTTCTATGCGCTCAGCTATATACAATGCTATTGAATTAAGCCGTACAAGATTGATGAATGAAGAACTGATTAAAAATAAGCTCGAAACAAGCAAAAACAGGGCATAACAAACGATTTAATTATTAAATTTGCCCCCTTCTTTTTTGGAAGGTTACACCCAAAGAGGATGAAAAACAGGAAGAATCGAATAATCATTCCTTTTTCAAGTTTGAAAAATGGAAATCATGAGTTCACCTATAAGCTGGACTCTACGTTCTTTGATCAATTTGATTATTCGATAATTAAAGATGCAACTATTGAAATTGATGTTCAGTTTGAAAAACGAATGACATTTTTTAAACTAGCATTTAAGATCAAGGGATCGGTTAATTCTGTATGCGATAGATGCAATGACAAATTGAAAATGAACATTGATGGTCTTGAACATTTAATTGTAAAGTTTGGGATTGAGGATGATGCCCAACCCACAGAAATTAAGATTATCCCGGAAAACGCATTTGAATTGGACATAACAGAAGAAATATACGAGTTAGTTCACCTTCAAATCCCTGCAAAAATTGAGCATAATTCTATAGAAGATTGCGATCCATTAATTATTAAAAAATTAACATCTCTTCAAAACAAAGAGGAATCACCTGAAGCTGACCCTAGGTGGTCAAAACTTAAAGAATTGAACGAAAAACGGAAATAAACCTAAGTCAAATGGCACATCCCAAGAGAAAAATATCAAAAACGCGTAGAGACAAAAGACGAACCCATTACAAGGCAACTGCACCAACAATTGCGACTTGTCCAACCACTGGTATGCCACATTTATATCATAGAGCACATTGGTATGAAGGCAAACTCTACTACAGAGGCAAGGTAATTATGGAAAAAGGAGAGGCTTAAGTCTTGGTTCTATTCTTTCAGGCATCTTGTTTTTACAATTTGTTCCTTCAAGATTTGATTACTTTCACATTCTTGAAAGCAATTAAATTTATTTATTAAGCATAGAACTAATCGAATGGGGAAAATCCATGCAGCATTAACAGGTATTGGGGGTTATGTCCCAGAGTACAGGTTAACCAATCAGATTCTTGAATCTATGGTTGACACTACAGACGAATGGATCACGAGTAGAACAGGCATAAAAGAAAGGCGTATTCAAAAAGGTGAAGGCCTCGGAACTTCTGACATGGCCGTGCATGCAGTCAATGAATTGTTGCAAAAAAGGGGGATTCAGGCAGATGAAATTGATTTACTTATTTGTTGTACTGTTACTCCTGATATGGTATTTCCAGCAACGGCAAACATCATTACAGATAAAGTAGGTGCTAAGAACGCATTTAGTTTTGATTTGATGGCAGCATGCTCTGGCTTTCTATATGGCTTAACAACAGCTTCAAAATATATAGAAAGTGGTGCTTGTAAAAAAGTGGTGGTGGTTGGAGCAGATAAGATGTCCTCCATTATTGATTATGAAGACAGGGCAACATGCGTGATTTTTGGAGATGGATGTGGTGCAGCCTTGTTAGAACCAACCACTGAGGATTACGGCATTATAGATACCATAATGCGGACAGATGGATCTGGAAGGGTTCATTTACACCAAAAAGCAGGTGGATCGGTAAAGCCCGCTAGTCATGCCACCGTTGATGCAAAAGAACATTTTGTATATCAAGAGGGACAAGCTGTCTTCAAATTTGCTGTAACAAACATGGCAGAGGTCTCCGCAGAAATCATGGAAAAAAACAACTTAACTAGTGAAGACGTCCGATTTCTCGTACCACATCAAGCGAATAAGCGAATTATAGATGCCACAGCAAAAAGGATGGGCATAGGAAGTGAAAAGGTTATGCTGAACATTGAAAAATTTGGCAATACCACAAGTGGTACAATCCCATTGTGCCTCTGGGAATGGGAAAATCAACTAAAAAAAGGCGATAACCTTATCCTCTCTGCATTTGGCGGAGGGTTTACCTGGGGTGCTATTTACCTAAAATGGGGATACGACAGCAAATAAATTGCTTTGTTCTCATTAATTTCTATTTTTAACCTTTAAAATCATAATACACCAAAATGACTGTTGAGGAAATTCAAGAATTGATCAAGTTCGTTTCAAAATCTGGCGTGAGTGAAGTTGAAATTGAGCAAAAGGACTTCAAAATAAACATTAAAACTCCACCGTTCAGGAGAAGCCGTGGAAATAAACAAGGAATTGACGAACAGCAAAACATTGTTGGTCATGTTATTCCAAATCAGATACCTATGCAACAAGTAGGTGCCACTATGGTGCACCCTGCCGCTCCAACGAGTATACCGCAGGCAGCTGTAGAGGCAAAAAGTGATTCTATAGGAAAAGATGCTGGAGAATCGGATGTCACTGAAAATTATTTAGAGATTAGGTCTCCGATGATTGGCACCTTTTATAGAAAACCATCACCTGACAAAGCAGAGTTTGTTAAAGTTGGAGATACTGTAAATGAAGGTGAAACTGTTTGTGTTATTGAGGCAATGAAGCTTTTCAATGACATTGAAAGTGAGGTAAGCGGAAAAATTGTGAAGGTTTTAGTAGATGATTCTACTCCAGTTGAATACGATCAAGTCTTGTTTTTGGTTGACCCAAAAGGTTAAAGACATCTGCAATAATTTAACGAGAGCACTTTTATGTTTAAAAAGATATTAATTGCCAATCGAGGAGAGATTGCTTTGCGGGTCATTCGTACTTGCAAAGAAATGGGGATCAAAACAGTTGCTGTATATTCCACAGCAGATGTAAACAGTCTTCACGTAAGATTTGCAGACGAGGCGGTCTGCATTGGTCCGCCGCCAAGTTCAGCATCCTATCTTAAAATCTCGAACATTATGGCAGCTGCTGAAATCACCAATGCAGATGCTATTCATCCCGGGTACGGATTTCTTTCAGAAAATGCAAAATTTTCAAAGATTTGCGATGAGCATGGAATAAAATTTATTGGTGCTTCTCCTGAAATGATTGATGGCATGGGAGACAAAGCTTCGGCAAAATCTACCATGATAAAAGCAGGCGTTCCCACCGTTCCTGGTTCGGAGGGTCTTCTAGAAAATTTAGAAGACGCAAAAAAAACAGCGAAATCCATAGGCTATCCTGTGATGATGAAAGCCACTGCGGGTGGTGGCGGAAAAGGAATGCGCATTATTCGTGAAGAGGCTGAAATAGAGGATGCTTGGAACAGCGCTCGTACTGAAGCTGCAGCCGCTTTTGGCAACGATGGCATGTATATGGAGAAATTCATTGAAGAACCTCGCCACATTGAGATTCAAATTGCAGGAGACCAATTTGGCAATTATTGTCATTTGTCTGAGCGCGACTGCTCCATCCAAAGAAGACACCAAAAGCTGGTAGAAGAGACTCCCTCACCTTTTATGACAAAAAAATTAAGGGAGCAGATGGGCAAAGCAGCTGTCAAAGCTGCCTCAGCTGTTAAATATGAAGGTGTAGGTACAGTAGAGTTTCTTGTTGATAAAAACAGGAAGTTTTACTTTATGGAGATGAACACTCGGATACAAGTAGAGCATACTATCACAGAGGAAGTGATCAACTTTGATTTAATCAAAGAGCAAATTAAAATTGCTGCTGGTGAGAAAATATCTGGTCAAGATTATTACCCTTTGATGCATGCGATCCAATGCAGAATAAATGCAGAAGACCCTTTCAATGATTTTCGCCCGAGCCCTGGTGCAATTACTACTTATCATGCTCCTGGAGGTCATGGAGTAAGAGTTGATACACATGTCTACGCAGACTACGTGATTCCTCCGCATTATGATTCAATGATTTCGAAACTCATCACAGTTGCACAAACACGGAAAGAGGCAATCGAAAAGATGCAAAGAGCATTGAGTGAGTATGTAATAGAGGGAATTAAGACAACGATCCCTTTTCATCAACAGCTCATGGAGGATGAAAATTTTCTAAAAGGCAACTGCACAACAAAGTTCATGGATACTTTTGTGCTGAAAAGGCAATAAAAAAAGGGACATTCGTCCCTTTTCTTTTTACTTTTACTTCTATTTAACCAAAGTGCTCTGGCACAAATATTTGTGAAGGGTTCATTACAATTACTGGAATTTTATAAGCATTAGAAATAACTTCCAATTCACCGTCTCCTTTAAACAGCCCTGGCATAAATCCTCCTTCACCTGAAGTATTTACGATAGCGATCATGTCTGCATCAATGTCGTTTGAATAATCTAACATTTGCTTAAGAAAATGTCCACTTTCAGGGGCTTTTTCAACTTCGTATTTTACATTACGCTCACTAAAGTAGTTTTTTGCGAATGTTAGTTCTCGATTAACCTTTGTTTTGATAAACTCATCGGTTTCGTTTGCAGTAAAAATATGCACAATGGCTCCAAAATGTTTTGCAATACTTGCAGTGATAGAAAGTTTCGATTTAGTTTCTTGTGAAAACTTAATTGGTAAGACCAGATCAACTAGTTTTCCTTTTGACTTTTTATCTTGTGTCACAATAAATGGAATCTTGGAATGTCCAATTACCTTGAGCGCATAACTTCCGGTTAAGTGCTGAATTCCTTTTATACCATGAGTGCCCATTACAATTAGCATAGCATGGGTCTCCTCTGCCACCTCTGGAATCCTATCAAAAATGCTTCCTTTTCGGATCTCATAATTCACATCAACAGAATATGTATTTGATGCATCAGCAGCGATTGATTTTAACTTTTCCTCAGCTTGTTCTCTAGCCTTATCACTAGATATGACGTGCAGTAAAACAACCTCTCCCTGGAAACTCTTTGCTACCATTGCAGCGTTTGAAACAGCTGCGTCAGCTTCTGCTGTAAAATCGTGCGGAACGAGAACCTTGTACGTACTTTCCATAGTGTTTTATTTTGTTAAACTTCCCAAATATATAGAATAATCGAAAGATTCAATGATTAATTGAAAAATTGTTATTGAGGGTCCTTAAAAGTTAGGTAACTATACCCGTAGTGCATTTGTAAAAATATAAAATAAGTTGTTCATTTTCAGGCTAAAAGTCTTATATTTATTTGGCAATCAAACAACTAAATACAATGAACAACTTAGAAGAAAATTACAATAAAATATTGAAAGTACTACGAAAAATTGATAAGAGGG
>PAVT01000012.1 GCA_002713165.1 Verrucomicrobiota bacterium | reverse complement strand
TTAAGATCTTATCTAAAGATCAACATCATTTAGATGTAAGATATGATGACAATTTAAAAGTTGTAGCACATCGTCATAAAATGCAATTGATTAACAACATTAACTTAGACAATTATGTAGCAGGGGTAGTTGAAGCGGAGGTTGGAAGAAAACCGCCCAGAGAATACTTTAAACTACAAGCCATTATTTGCCGGACGTATGCCCTGTCAAACACCCAGAAACATCTTATAGATGGATTCAATCTTTGCGACCAAGTACATTGCCAAGCATATCACGGAAAGACCTTCTTTGAAGACATTGTTGATGCTGCTTTGCAGACTCGCGGTGCAGTCATCGTTGACAGTGATATACAACTTATCACTGCAGCTTTTCATTCAAATTGTGGCGGTCAAACTGTTAATTCAGAAGATGTTTGGTCGAAGTCATTGTATTACCTGAGGTCAATTGAAGATACCTTCTGCTTGAAAAAACGAAATTCTGTTTGGGAAGTAAACATTGACGCAAACAGGTGGAAATCATATTTAACTGCACATCTGCCTGCAACAGTTCAAGACTCTTTGATTTTTAACTACGCGCATCAGAAAAGACAAACCTATTACCCTTCCCATCCATATACTTTAAGTTTCGAAGATATCAGAAACAGGTTTAAATTGAGGTCAACATTTTTTGAGGTGGAACAGAATGACCAACAAGTTAAACTTAAAGGTCGAGGCTATGGGCATGGTGTAGGGCTTTGCCAAGAAGGTGCTATGCAAATGGCTTCATTGGGCTACAATTATTCGGAAATATTGCATTTTTATTACAGCGGCGTGCACATAATCGACCTTTCTGCACTAGACTTCTTTAGAGAGGATTAGGTCGTCTTTTTCCATGCATTGAAATTTTCCTGTTGCTCAGCGGTAAGCTTATCGATTTTTTTTATGCTGTATTTTCGGTAGAATTTACGCTTTGAATCATTTGTAAATGACAATTGTTTAATTCCGGATATTTGCCGATATACTGTCACAAAAATTTGATCCTCTTTATAAAATTCTAACCAATTGGAAAAATCATCCTTCACCTCTATCCCATTCAGCGTCATTAGTTGATCGCCCACTTTAAATCCTGCCTCAGAGGCGATTGAATGAGGATAAATAGAAATTACTTGTTGGCCTTTTAATTTAATCCCTATACTCGTTTCTTCAAGGTTTTCAGCATCCTCAATCAACATTTCTAATCCTAAATAATTTAAGGCTTTTTTCAGCACTGGCGACATATTACTTGCGCCATAGATAAACTTATTAAAGAGTGTTGTGAGTTTTTTGGATGCCAACTTCTCTGCCAATGTCCTGTACATTTCTTCAGTTACACCTCTATCTTTCATATATGCATCTCTGAACAATCCTTTCAATAAATCATCGAAAGAAGATTCATTTCGCGTCGACTTTCTGATTTCATGATCCAATAAAAAAGTCACCAATGCGCCTTCAACATAGATGGAGGACTTTCGGTTTGGCACACCTGCTTCGTAGCCATCTAACCAGGTATCAAAAGAAGAGTCAGCCACAGATAAATTGAGTACTCCTGGATTATTGAAGTGGCGATCCATCAATTGACTAAATGTTTTAAAAAATTCTACATCGCTAAAAACTCCTGATCGATAAAGCATAAGATCACCATACCATGTGGTTGCTCCTTCTGTCAGGTATCCCATACGAGTATAGTTTTCACGATTGTAATCATAAGGCCATAGATCTGCAGGACGAATGCGTTTGACATTCCAAGTATGAAACAGCTCGTGGGAGCTCACTCCAAGTAGGTCCATATATCGCTCTTCGCGTTTAAGAATTGAATACGCAGGTCCTAAAGCAATGACAGTTGAAGCAGAATGCTCTACTCCATGGTATGCACTATAGGGTAAAATTTGAAATAAATAATGGTAATCAGTAACAGGAAATTCTCCAAACAACTTTATCTGCTCCTTTGTGTAGGCAATAAAATCAGACTCAATTTTTTCCCAATCAGGCTTAAAAATACCCTGAACCCATAGGTGAAATTTTGTAGCGGCAACTTCAAACGAATGATGCTGAATGGAGGGTGATGCAATGAATGGGCTATCCACCAGTTCATGATAAGAATTGGCTTTAAATAGATTCTTGCCAGACTCATTTAAGGCAATGGCAATTTTATAGTTTTTGGGAACATCAATTTTAAGGGTGCAGGGCACATCAATATAACCTTCTTGATAAACTAAACAATTTACCGGATTTACATACAACTGCTCTTCGTCCAGATAGGTTGATCCTGCATTTAACTGATTGGCATAGTAATTATACTTCAAGATTACAAATTCGGAGTTGCCGCCCCCGATTTCCCAGCAGTCTTTGGTCAACTTCTTAGAATGAATCAATTTGCCGTTAGAATTGTAGGCCTGAAGTTTTTGGACATTCTTTGCAAAATTTCCAAGTTCGTAGCGGCCTGGACGCCATGATGGTAAGTAGATTTTGGTTATTTCTTTGCCTTGAGCAGCAAACTTGACCTCAATATCAATATATTGCAGATGTGGGTTTTGGTAGGAAATTCTGTACTCCATGGATCATTTCTTTTCATCACAATATTATACATAGTTGAAGTACAAACTCTAAATTTGAACGAGATGAACAAAACATTATATTCATAGAAGGTGTGAACGTTTTTATAAGTTTTCTGAGATTAATTCGATTTCCCAACTTGGTGATCATTTTTCTTACACAGTATGCCATTCGATACGGAATCATTTACCCTTTCCTTGAGCAATCTGGATTGGAGTTATTCTTGGATGAAAGACTTTTTGGATTTCTGGCGATGGCAACGGTGATGATAGCAGCTGCAGGATACATCATCAATGATTATTTTGACGTGAAACTTGATTCTATCAATAAACCCACACAGCTCATCATCGGTCAATATATTGGCCGAAGACAAAGCATGCTTTTACACATATTGCTGAATGCAATTGGTTTATCATTGGCACTTTATATAGCAATACAAATTGGGCATCCAATTCTTGTAATCATCCAACTTTCAGCAGCAATCTTATTGTGGTACTACTCAGTCAATTTTAAAAAGAAAATTCTCACAGGGAATATTATTATTGCTGCTCTTACTGCATTGGTGCCATTTACAGCTGGTTATTATGAGGTCGTAGCCATGTTTGATGAACTGACTTTGACTGAAAACACTACCTTGATGAGTACGAAAGGGTTTGGATCCCTTCTTTTCAGCATCAAATACCTGTTGTATTGGATATTTGGCTATAGTACGTTTGCGTTTCTTCTGAGTATGATTAGGGAAATAATAAAAGATTGTGAAGACATAGAAGGTGATCGGGCTTTTGATTGTAAAACCCTGCCCATAGTACATGGTATTGATACTGCAAAGAAAACAGCATTCCATATTACTATATTCACCACTTTATTGGTTGCTATTGTTCAGTATATGCAATTACTATCTAAAGATTGGCCGTCTTTAGCTTATTTCTTCATTTTGATTACCCTCCCATTGCTTTTTACATCCTATCGAATATGGAATGCACACACCAAAAGGCATTTTTTTATCATAAGCCAAACAATAAAACTAATCATGCTTTCAGGCATTCTATACATCTTAGTTATATATGGTTATGCTCAATGACAAAAACCTAGCATTAAATTACAAAATTATTTTAGGGTCACAGTCCCCTAGGAGAAGTGAACTATTGTCCCAATTGGGTTTCTCCTTTCAACAAATATCTTTGAATGTTGACGAAAGTTATTCAAACGACATACCGGCTGAAAAGGTCGCTGAATACCTTAGCATAAAAAAAGCAAAGGCATACAAAAATAGAATAACCACTGGAGAACTACTGATAACTGCAGACACCACTGTTTGCCTGAAAAATGAGATCCTGGATAAACCAAAGAATAGTCAGGAAGCATTTGAGATGCTCACTAAACTTTCAGATTGTACACACAAAGTCATAACAGGAGTTTGTTTGACATCCACATTAAACCTATCGAGTTTTTCTGTAAAAACGTTGGTGACTTTTAGGAAATTGACAACTGAAGAAATACATCATTATATTAAAAATTATCAGCCTTTAGATAAAGCGGGAGCTTACGGAATTCAAGAATGGATAGGTAGCATTGGTGTATCTAAAATTAAAGGTTCATATACGAATGTAGTTGGTTTACCTCTGTTTGAATTGTACAAGGAGATGACTTCTTTTTTAGGTGAAGAATTTGCTTCGATATAGCAAGCACATACCTTTGAATTCAACCATCAATTAATTTTTCAACATTTTAGGGATGTACTGTAGCTGATAAAAATCAGTTTAATTTACCTTATGTAAACTGATATTTTGAAGTGAATATTTGTACCTTGCTTCGTATAGAATTAGGTATGAAAAAGGGAAAATTTACAGAAGAACATCTTCTACATTCGCGCACTAGAAAAGAATTGGTAGCTATTGCAAAAAGCGAAAATATACCGATAGACAAAGTACTTAGAAAGATCAAGTATGAAATAGAATTGCATAAACTTCAATCTGAATTTGTCAATCTACAAAAATGGATCAATAAGAAAAAAATGAGGGTGGCCATTTTGTTTGAAGGACGCGATGCCGCAGGAAAAGGAGGATCCATCAAGCGTTTCAAAGAACACCTTAACCCACGTTCCTCACGTGTAGTTGCACTGAGCAAACCGACCGAAGTTGAAAAAGGTCAATGGTACTTTAGAAGGTACATAAAGGTATTGCCCAATCCAGGCGAAATCGTCTTTTTCGACCGTTCATGGTATAATAGAGCTGTTGTTGAGCCAGTGATGGACTTTTGCACTAAAGGAGAATATGAAGAGTTCATGCGACAAGTATCAGAATTTGAGCATCTACTTTACGAAGACAATTTATATCTGATCAAGTTTTGGTTTTCTATTTCTAAGGATGAACAAAAAAGTCGTTTTGAATCAAGACTAAAAAACCCTTTGAAGCAATGGAAATTTAGTCCTGTAGATATGAAAGGTCAAGAATTGTGGGATAAATACACTCACTACAAAGAACAGATGTTCAGTCGAACCCACACAAATTTTAGCCCATGGATCATTGTAAAAACAAATGAAAAAAGACAGGCTCGGTTAGAAAGTATGAGATTTGTCTTATCCCAATTCGATTATGAAGGCAAAGGAGAATCTAACATCACCACACTTCCCGACCCTAATGTGATTATGCGTTACAATCGCAGTATAGTTCAAATTGATATTTAAATAAATGAAAAAGATAGAAGAATTAAGTCAAAATGACTTGAATATACTCAATACGAAACTGGGTCACTATGCGCTATTAAGAAGTAAAAAAGTGAATCTTCGAAGAGCCATTGACGAAGCAAAATACTCGAATGAAATTCGAGAAAAACAGATAGAACTCATCAAGTTACACAATTGGGTAATCAAAAATGAGAAGAAAGTAATTGTTCTATTCGAAGGTAGAGACGCAGCAGGGAAAGGGGGTGCAATCCGCAGAATCACAGAATACATCAATCCTCGGCATTTCAGAATTGTCGCACTAAATGTCCCTACCTATGATGAAAAAAAACAATGGTTTTTTCAACGTTACATCAATCAATTTCCCAAGCCTGGTGAAATTGCATTTTTTGACCGCTCTTGGTACAATCGTGCAGTAGTAGAGCCAGTCAATGACTTTTGTGATCAAAAAGAATACGAAATCTTTATGTCTCAGGTCAATGATTTTGAACGTATGCTGATTGAATCAGATATCTATTTATTAAAACTCTATTTTTCTATTACTAAAGAGGAACAAGCAAGGCGATTTGATGACATCAAAAACAGTCCATTAAAACGTTGGAAAATAACCCCTGTTGATGAAAAAGCACAGTCGCTTTGGAATGAATACACAAAATACAAAGAGCGCATGTTTGAAGAGACCAACAGTGAACATGCCCCTTGGGAAATCATTGATGCAAATCGAAAAACTAAAGCACGATTAAAGGCGATTACATATGTTTTAAACAACATTCCCTACCAAGAAAAGAATTAATGGATTTTACATTTGTGTTTATGGTTAGAAGATGAATTGAACACAATCATTTTTTCTACCTAACAATTAAGTGTATTTTCGAGGCCAGTTCTCAATTAAGCGATATATCATGGCATTAAGAAATGAGTTTAAAACCCAAGGAGATTTTCTTTTTAAAAACAGGAGTTATATACCAATCATCGCAGTATTGGTCGCACTCTATATATACACGACTGATAAAAACATAAAAGAGTTTAATTTAATTGGACTAGATGTTTACAGCTTCGAAATCATGTGCTTTCTTGTTTGTTTACTTGGTCTGCTCATTAGAGTCTTAGCAGTAGGTTACTCCTCTGACAATACCTCTGGGAGAAATACTACCGTTGGTCAAAAGGCGGACTCAATCAATAGAACAGGTTTATATTCTTTATTTCGACACCCACTCTATATTGGCAATTACTTTATGTGGATTGGGATAGCTGCTTTTACTCAAAATTTTTGGTTTCTGCTCGCTTTTACCTTTTGGTACATGCTTTATTATGAAAGAATAATGTATGCTGAGGAAGAGTTTCTAATCAGCACTTACGGCCAAGATTACTTGGATTTTTCAGCTAATACGCCAGCGGTACTTCCGCGTTTTAAGAATTGGACAAAACCTGCAAATTCATTTAGCTTTATTAAGATAATTCGTCAAGAAAAAACAGGAATATTGAACCTATTTCTTGTTATTTTCATTTTTAAGCTTGCCCGGTTCCTGTTTACGGATGATCCAATTGAAATGCGATGGATTTATGGTTTAGGAATTGGGGTAATTTGGTATCTAATTGTGAAGGTCCTACAAAAAACTACCAAGGTTTTAGAATTCGATCGTTGATATCCTAACTTCTCAAAGAATTCAACCATTTAAGCACTAATTTTATACTTTAATTTTCACCAATATGCCAAAAGTATCCTTTAGAGGCCTAGCTATGCCAGAATCACCAATACGAAAATTGGTCCCTTATGCTGAAATTGCCAAAAGAAGAGGTCTGGAAGTACTTCACCTAAATATCGGCCAACCCGATATTGAAACACCTTTAGAAGCGCGTAAAGCAGTAAATAATTATAATGAAAGTGTTTTCGAATATAGTCATTCTGCAGGCAATGAATCTTATCGAAAAGCGCTTGCTCAGTATTATAATCAAATCAGTGAGGGCATAACCTTTGAGCACATTTTAGTTACTACGGGTGGCTCAGAAGCATTGAGTTTCGCATTTACTTCTTGTCTCAATCCTGATGATGAAGTGATTATTCCAGAGCCATTCTATGCCAATTACAATAGCTTTGCGATGGCCTCTGGCATAAATGTAGTGCCAATAGCTTCTTCAATTAAAGATGGATTTGCTTTGCCCTCAATTGATTCATTTGAAGAAAAAATCACCAATAAGACCAAAGCCATTCTCATTTGCAATCCAGGTAACCCTACCGGTTATCTTTATTCTAAATCAGAGTTGCAGAAATTGACACAAATTGTCAAAAAACATGATCTTTTTTTGTTTGCCGATGAAGTATATCGTGAGTTTTGTTATGACGATAAGGAGCACTACAGTTTACTCAACCTAAGTGATATTGAAGAAAATGTTGTAGTGATTGACTCTGTATCAAAGCGCTATAGCATGTGTGGAGTTCGAATAGGTGCAATGATCAGCAGAAATATTCAGATTCTTCAAGCAGCTCTTAAATTAGCACAAGCAAGACTCAGTCCGCCACTGTTGGGTCAAATAGCTTCTGAAGCTGCACTGGGGGTCTCTAGCTCTTATTTTGAGGATGTCAATAAAGAATACGTCCAAAGAAGAAATGTACTCGTTGATGGCTTAAATGAAATCGAAGGGGTTTTTTGCCCTATACCCTCAGGGGCCTTTTATGCAGTTGCTCAATTACCTGTTAAAGACAGTGAGCACTTTTGTCAATGGATTTTAGAGCATTTCGAATTCGAAGGATCAACGGTTATGATGGCACCATTAGCTGGCTTTTACTCGAGTCCAGGAATGGGTCAGAATGAAGTTCGATTGGCTTATGTTTTAGAAATAGAAAAGCTTAAAAAGGCCATAAAATGTTTGAGAGAAGCATTGGAAGTGTATAAACTAGAATTCAATACTCAATAAATGACATTCTTCCAAGCACTCATCATCTCTATCATTGAGGGCCTTACTGAATTTCTTCCAGTCTCATCGACTGGTCACATGATTTTGGCGTCTTCCATCATGGAAATTCACGAAGATGATTTCGTCAAAACCTTTGAAATTGCAATTCAATTGGGAGCAATTATGGCAATTGTCATGCTTTATTCAAAACAATTTTTGCGAAGCTATACTATTTATCTTAAACTAACTACTGCATTTATCCCAACTGCGGTAATAGGCTTTCTAGCTTATGAAATAATAAAAGGCTATTTGTTTAATCCACTTGTAGTAGCAGTCTCGCTCGTTCTCGGAGGAATAGTACTTATACTTATAGATCGTAAAGTGGTTGGGCAAAAAAGCAAAACCACCAATCTTGAGGAAATCACTTACAAACGTGCATTTTATATCGGTTTGATACAATGCCTTTCAATGATACCGGGCACCTCTAGAGCAGCAGCTACCATAATAGGAGGTGTGTTCAATGGTTTGGATAAGAGACAAGCCACTGAATTTTCATTTCTTTTAGCCGTGCCAACGATGTTTGCTGCAACAGGATATGATCTTTTAAAAACAGACATTCAATTCTCTATCAATGAAATGATACTGCTAAGCATAGGTATGATTGTAGCTTTTCTTACAGCTTGGTTGGCTGTGAAGATTTTTCTAAAAATTATTAGCAAATCTGGGTTTAAACATTTTGGGTATTACAGAATTATTGTTGGCTTATTGTTTTTACTTTATATGGGTAGTCAAGGAAATTTAATGGCGCATTTTTAGGGTCCAAACACAGATTCTTTTCAACAATCTATTCACATTCAGTAACCAGCTTAACAGGACTTTCGTATTCTTAATAAACCTTAAACTTATACGTCAATTTAGTGAATAGTCATTTTCAAAAGTTAATATTCAGCTTACTTCTCCTTTGCTTAAGCTTATCATCAAAGGGGACACATATTATGGGAGGTGAAATTACTTGGGAGTGCTTAAACAATGGACAATTCATATTTACTTTAAAGGTATATCGAGATTGCAATGGCATTGCATTCGCAACAACTAATCATGCATTAGAAATACACAATTACCCAACTGCGGGTGTTATTTCGCAAATTCAACTAGATTTCTTTAGCGTAACAGACATTACTCCTTCTTGTGAAGGGAGTCCGTGCGCAACGCTGACTACTTCAGACCCAGATATCCAAGGAGCAATTGAAGAATACATCTTAAAAAGTGATTCCATCACCCTAAACGGTATTCCTCCAGCAAACGGATGGGTATTTACATGGACCTATGGCGATCGAAATGCGGCGATTGACAATATTACAAATGCTCAAAATTTTGGCATAACACTTAGAGCAAAACTATTCAGCCCTAATGGGCAAAATACTTTTCCTTGCTTTGATTCATCACCAGACTTTTTCCAGAAACCTTCAACCATAATATGTGCAGGGGAGAAATTTACATACAATCATAGCGCCTTTGACAATGAATTAGACTCCCTTTCGTATTCATGGGCACAACCCTTAGATGGTAATTTTTGCACCAATCGTCCTTGTACCATAGGTGCCTTATTTCAAGAAAATGTAACTCCGGCTATATTGGCCTTTGATGCTGCTAATGGATATAATTTTGACAACCCTTATCCTGACACTACTCTAGATGTTAGGAATGTGGCTGCGACTCTAGACTCCTCCAATGGTGAAATATCTTTTACCTCCTACAACACCGGAGAATTTGTCTCGGTTATCCGTGTTGAAGCTTTCCGTTGTGGTGATAAAGTAGCAGAAATTTACCGTGAATTACAAACTGTGATTGCGAATGGCTGTGCATCCAATGAACCTCCAATCATTCCCGCACCTTTTCCGAATGGAACATATTCAGATACGGTCAAAGTAGGAGACTATATCAACATTGATATATCTGTTTTCGATTCATTGCGAGCTGACAACCCTAAAGATGATTCCATCTTCTTTTATGCCAGTGGTTTCCAATTCGGAAATTCTTATACAGATTCAGCATCAGGATGTGCAAATCCACCCTGTGCAACCCTCTCCTCTCCGGCCCCAGATACAGGAGTAGGATCTTATTCTACTAAATTCCGGTGGCAAACAAGCTGTGACCATATTGCTACTACTACCCCTTCGTGTATTGCCACTCAAAACACACACACATTTGTAATACGTGCTTTTGATGATTTTTGCCCTGCAGCAGGCCAATCCATCGCAACATTATCAATTACTGTAATTGCAAAAAAACTCGTCGTATCCCCAAACATTTTTTGTGCAGATGTCAGAAACAATGGCCATGTGCAAATTAAATGGGACCAACCAGCGGATCCTGACAGCGCATTTTTTCAGTGGAAGATCTATCGGTCAATGGACCGATCAGGACCTTACACCCTTATAGATAGTCTACCGAATTACGATAGCCTAACCTACATTGATAGCAATGTAGATGGAAACATGAGTTCATATAGCTACATTGTCCGAGCGGAATCTGGCTGCCATGATAATTGGACTTTATTAAACACGGATACTATTTCTACGATATATGCAGACATTAATTACAACGGCACTTGTGTAAACATCAATTGGAATGACCTCGGTTTTCCCTTGCCAGCCGGAAGTGGAGCAAACTATGAGATCTATAGAGAATATCCTGTGGGTACTGGCTTTACACTATTTTCTGCAATGGATACAAATGAGCTCTGCGATTTCTTCAACGTATGCACAGATACAGTGAGTTATCGCATTGTTTTAAGCAATAATGGCAATGGTTGCAACGGTTCACAATCAAATACCTTTGGCATTCGTTTTCAACAAGCCTTGCCTTTAGCAGATGCTGGAGATACAGTTGAAATTTGTGCGGGCCAAAACGTTCAAATTGGAGGAACACCAACAGCTTCTGCATCTTCTAATCTAGTTTGGTCACCGTCAGACTCAGTCAACAATATTAGTCTGTTTAATCCTATTGTGAATCCAATAGACAGCATCACATATTTTGTTACTGTTACAGATTCAAACAATTGTATTTCAAGAGATAGCATTCAGATTAATGTTAGACCTTCACCTCAATCAAATGCGGGTGTTAGTGACAGTATTTGTCTCGATGATCTTCCTTATTCATTAAATGGCACCGTGAGTGTGACAAATTCTGGGAGTTGGATTGGAGGATTAGGAACCTTTGCACCAAATCGCAACTCATTGACAGCAACCTATCAACCTACAGCGAATGAGATCGCTTCTTCTTCAGTTGTTCTAGGGCTAATCAGCAGCAATAATGGCATTTGTGATGCAGACACTAGTCAAGTAGAGATCACTTTTACAGATTTTACAAGTTTTCTGAATATCACAGTTGATTCTGTTAGCTGTCAAGGCGCCTCTGATGGTAGCATAAAAATGTCTGCTTTAGGAATGCAAACGCCTTACACATATCGATGGGATACAGGGAGTGGATTCATTTCATCAGATTCTATCGGAGGACTAAATGCTGGCAGTTATTCTCTTACCATTACAAATGGATATGGTTGTGACAGTCTTCTAACGGTTACTGTTGGGGAACCTTTAATTTTGAGCACTACGACAGTAGAAATAGAAGCGGTAAGTTGCAATGGATTTTCAAATGGAGAAGGCACCGTTATCCCCAATGGAGGTACTTCCCCTTACACATACGACTGGAACACTGGGCAATCCACGGATACAATTTTAGGACTAACAAGTGGAAATTATACAGTTACAGTCAGCGACAAAAACGGCTGTACCTCAGTTTCTACACTTTTAATTTCTGAACCCTCACAGTTGGACCTGCAATTAGGAAGTAAAACTGATGTTAGTTGCCATGGGGCTTCAAATGGCAATGTAAATGTATTGCCCAATGGAGGCACACTCCCGTACACCTTTAATTGGTCGAATGGCGCTACAAATGATTCATTGATCAATATTGTTGCAGGAACATACACAGTCACATTGACAGATGCCAATGCATGCACAGACACACTTACCGTTGACATTTTTCAACCGACATCATTAACATTGAGTATTCTTGACACCGCAAATGTTTCTTGCTTCGCTTTAAGCGATGGACAAGCCATTGCAATTGTGGTTGGAGGCACATTGCCTTTTACTTATTCCTGGAACGATGGACAAACAACCGACACTTTGAGGAATGTACGTGCAGGAAAATATACAATTACCGTTACTGACAACAACAACTGCATTATTGTTGACAGCATTCAAATTAATGAACCGAATCGATTAACTGGGAACACTTTTGTAGACAGCAATGCAAGCTGCCAAGGATTTAATGATGGTCAAGGACATGTAAAAGTAACAGGTGGTACGTTACCATATACTTTCAATTGGAGCAACGGCACTTCATCGGATTCCATATTCAATCTTCTGATGGGAACATACACTGTCACAGTTAATGACAGCAATGGTTGCTTCTTAATTGATTCACTCACTATCACTGAACCTACAGCACTTGATGTATCTACTTTGGTAGACATTGGTGTGAGCTGTAATGGATTGAACGATGGGAGAGTTATAGCCAGAGGAAGCGGTGGCACACTTCCGTACCAGTTTGCATGGAACACTGGACAAAATACTGACACCGCTTTTAATATAGGTGCAGGCATTTACACTGTTACGATTACTGATGCCAATGGATGCAAAGATTCAGCAAACATATCAATGAATCAACCAAATAACTTGTTGGCCAGCACTATTAAAATTAATGACGTAAGCTGCAATGGGCTTAACGATGGGACTGCAATGGCTAGCGCAAGTGGAGGAATTATCCCATATACCTATCTATGGAGTGACAACCAAACAAACGACACCGCATCATCTTTAACCGCAGGGATATACTCCATTATAATTACTGACAACAACGATTGTATTGATTCTGCTTCTGTGCAAATTAATGAACCTGTTGTCCTATCAATCACCTTGGATAGTTCAAAAAACATTTTATGCAATGGCAATTCAGATGGTGTAATTAATGTGTCTACAAATGGCGGAATATTTCCTTATTCGTATCAATGGAGCAATGGGAATACATCAGACTCGCTAAGCGGACTAGCGGTTGGTCGTTACAATGTAACGGTAACAGACAACAATGGATGTACCGACACACTTGGCACCACGCTGAATGAGCCTGATAGATTACAATTCAATTTTAATCCCCTCATACATGTGAGTTGTAAAGGTCAGGCAAATGGACAAATCAAAACAAGTGCCCAAGGAGGTACTTTACCTTATTCATATCAATGGAGTAATGGTGACACTTTGGATTCATTAGAAAGTTTAACTCCTGGGATTTACACATTGAGTCTCACAGACGCCAACAATTGTTTTTTCATTGATTCAACAAGTATAGTAGAGCCTGATAGTTTGCTCGGAAATATTCAAAATATCAATCAAGTAAGTTGCAAAGGAGGAAATGATGGTGAAGCATTTATCACACCAATGGGTGGCACAATTCCTTATACATATAGTTGGAGTAATGGGCAAACTACAGATACCAGTATTAATTTAATCGCAGGAAATTACTCTGTGACTGTGATTGATTCTAACGGCTGTCAATTTATTGCCTTAACAAGCATCACCGAACCTATTGAACTTACAAATCAACTTTCTAGGAAAGGAGACGCAAGTTGTTTTGGATTCTCTGATGGATATGCCATTGCTATACCTCAAGGGGGAACAGCACCTTATTCCTACTTATGGAGTAATGGAACGATGAATGACAGTGCAGCCAATCTTGCCGCCGGAATGTATTCTGTTACCATCAGTGATTCATTAGGTTGCATTAAGATTGATTCTTTTATTATAGCTCAACCTTTAGATCTCGTAATCAATAGTAACATCAGTGTTGTTAGCTGTAACAGTTTTGCGGATGGTAAAATAGATATAACACTGAATGGTGGAACAACACCTTATACATACCAATGGTCTAACGGACTTATCTCCAATCAGATTTCTGATTTAGATACAGGCAATTATTCTGTTCAGGTACATGACAAAAATGGATGTATGATTCGTGACACTTTTATGATTGACGAACCAGAGATAATCGCTGTAAGTATTGTTTCCAGTGACACCGTTTGTGTAAATGTACCAAACACACTTAGGGCAAACGCCTCAGGTGGAAATGGAGGATACACTTATACATGGAACAACAATTTGGGCAATGGACCCTCAATCACAGTCCAACTCTTGCAAAACACCAATTACACTGTGAGTGTAACGGATGTAAACAGCTGCCCATCAGCTATTGATAGTTTGAAAATATTTGTGAGAAACATCTTTGATGACCCTTTGGAGGTTATCTCTTCAGGTGATATCTGTCAGGGAGACAGTAGCCTTTTAAGGTATATACATCAGGGTGATTTTGGACAATTTACCTATATATGGAGTCCAACTTTAAACGCAAATATTAATCCACAATTTGTCCGGCCGAGTGTAAGTACACTTTATAAATTAGAGGTCATTGACGTGTGTGGCAATACAATTTCAGACTCGGTTAACATAAGGGTCTCAACTCCCCCCCCCATCAATTTAAATGACACTTTAATAAAAGGATGTGAAGATCTTATTGTAAGCTTTAACACTAACAGCTCAGACGAATTGCTTTACAATTGGGATTTTGGAGATGGAATCACTTCAACAGCAATTAATCCAATCCATACTTATACTCGACCTGGGCGTTACAATGTTGTATTGAGTGTTACTAATCCTGATGGCTGTCTGGCAACATCCAATGCCGATTATGTTGTTGAAGTACTGCCAAGTCCTATGGTCAATATTCAAGCTTCCCAATTGAGCGCAGCCTTGAACGAAGCAATATTCACTTTCTTCGATGATTTTAGCGATGCCAACTCATGGATCTGGAAATTTGGCAATGGAATCAAATCTCAAGAAACCAACCCCACCATTAAGTATGATGATGTTGGTAGTTATGAAGTAAGCCTCAGAAAGGAGAACCAATTTGGCTGTTTGGATTCTGCTTTTATAAGAGTGCAAGTAAGTCCAAACTATGATGTCATTTTACCAAATGCGTTCACTCCAAACCCCAATGGATCAAACGGAGGATTTTACAATCCAAACGACCTAAACAACAACGTCTTTCATCCTTTCGTCGAATTTACAACTTCTTTTGAGATGCTCATTTTCAATCGTTGGGGTGAGTTGATTTTCGAATCTAAGGATGTAAACATTGGTTGGGATGGCTATTACAAAGGAGAACTTTGCCAAGCTGATGTATACATTTACAAGTTGAATATAGCTTTTGAGGATGGGAGTAGAATTTCAAAAGTGGGTGATATAACATTGTTGAGGTAATATGATCGATCATAGAAGAATATATCTATTGTCTACACTGCTCATTTGTTGCTTATTCAGTTTGAAAAAAACGAATGCTCAAGATCCGCAATTCGGTCATTTTTATTCGAATTCGCTATTGTATAACCCTGCTTTTACGGGAAATACAGATCTTGGTCGATTTGCAATGGGTTACCGAAATCAGTGGCCTGGATTAAAAGGGGCATTTGTATCCTATAGCTTTTCTTACGATCATTTTTTCAGTAAAATTAGAAGTGGCGTAGGTGTTCAATTTGTAAATGATAAAGCTGGCAGTGGGGGATTAACTACCACAGGAGTCAATTTTATGTATGCATATCAAATCCCGATTTCAAGTCAAACGGCTATTCTTACAGGCATTA
>PAVT01000011.1 GCA_002713165.1 Verrucomicrobiota bacterium | reverse complement strand
GAGACCTTCTCTCATCTCAATCACAGTTATGCTGTTCATTTCAAAGAACTATTCTTATTTTGTATCCTTGAACAGCGCAGGACACACGACAATTGGAGCCAACAGTCGAATTTTTACCTTGAGCGAAGGCCAAACCATATTGAATTTTCCAGAGGGTTTTGGCTTGCCATTGCAATCAAATCAGAGATTAAATATGGTTTCTCAGGTACTGAACCACAAAGAAAAAGACATCAATGTAAAAAGTCGCCACCATGTTCGTTTAAGCTATTTTAAAGACAGCGAACTAAAGGAACCATTGCATGCGCTCTACCAACAATCTGTGTTTGTCACCAAACAAATTTCAGGTCCTGCAGGCAGTTATGGATTGCCGCAGCTCTGCTTGGATCATCATTTAGACAGCCATCAGATCAAAGGGGAACAAGCCCAACACGATTGTTCTGTAGACATTCAACTAGAGGATTACGATCCCTACAAGGACGAGTATGGCAGGCGGTATACAGGTCATTGGCGTTTACCTTTTGGCAATGAGCGATTAAACACCGACGTCACCAAGATGTTGAACCTTGAAAAAGATAGCCGTATCCACATGATAAGTGTCCACTTGCACCCTTTTGCGAAGGCATTCAGTTTATGGGATACCACTGCAGATAGCATGCTTTATGCGGCAGAGATATTCCCAAAAGAGGACGGTTTTGGTTTTGACAGTATAGGTGTATATAAAAGTACAACAGGCATTCCAGTATACAAGGATCACCGGTATGTACTCGTTTCAGAATACGATTGCAGCGATAGCACTTTTTCGCACACCGCCATGGCTGTCATGTATTTATTCTTGAGCGAATAATGCAAAATAAAAGCCCCGCACGAGGCAGGGCTTTTAATGTTTAAAGTTAAAGAAGGTTTATTTCTTCTCTCCTTCTTCCAATTCGTCTTTCAAGTTCGCTAGAGCATCAAGGTCACCAAGTGTGGTTCTTTCTTGCTTGCGGTTCACGTCACTGATGGCTTTTTGAGTAGCTCTTTGGCTCGATTTGGCCTTTTTACGTCTATCTTGAGTTTCCTCCTCTTCTGCATCTCGGTGAATCTGCGTGTGAGAAACGGTAATGCGTTTTGCATTCATGTTGAAGTCTAAGATTTTAAAATCCAATTCTTCTTCTTTCTCAGCAGCTTTGCCATCCTCTTTTACAAGGTTTTTCTTTGTGGCAAAAGCTTCAACGCCGTAAGGAAGGATAATGGTTGCACCTTTGGCAGTAACCTCGGATACATTTCCTTTGTGGATACTTCCAACCTCAAATACAGATTCGAAGGTCTCCCATGGATTCTCTTCCAATTGTTTGTATCCAAGGCTCAACCTTCTGTTGTCCTTGTCGATTTCCAAGATGACAATTTCCATTTCCTCTCCTACAGAGGTTACCTCCTTTGGATGGTTAATTTTCTTTTGCCATGAAAGGTCAGAAATGTGTACCAATCCGTCAATGCCATCTTCCAACTCAACAAAAACTCCAAAGTCAGAAATGTTCGTAACCTTTCCTTTGTGTTTCGAATCAATGGGGTATTTTGTTTCCACATTTGCCCAAGGATCGTCGGTCAACTGTTTAACGCCCAATGACATTTTTCTTTCCTCTCTGTCTAAGGTCAATACTTCTGCCTCAACCTCATCGGTCACTTTAAAGAACGCTTGTGCTGGCTGGAGTTGATTAGACCAAGAGATTTCTGATACATGGATCAATCCTTCAACACCAGGTTGAATTTCTACGAATGCTCCGTAATCAGCTACAACTACGACCTTACCTTTCACCTTGTCTCCTACAGCCAGCTTTTCATCCAATTTGTCCCATGGATGTCCTTCAAGCTGCTTCATACCCAAAGCAATGCGTTTCTTATCATCATCGAAATCAAGGATAACTACTTTCACTTTCGTATCCAATTCTACAACTTCTTCAGGATGGTTCACACGGCCCCACGACAGGTCAGTAATGTGTACCAATCCATCTACACCCCCTAGGTCAATAAACACACCGTAAGAAGTGATGTTTTTCACGATGCCTTCGAGTACTTGACCTTTCTCTAATTGCGAAATGATTTCTTTTTTCTGCTCTTCGAGTTCTGCCTCGATGAGTGCTTTGTGAGATACGACAACGTTTTTGAATTCTTTGTTGATTTTCACCACTTTGAATTCCATGGTCTTATCAACATAAATGTCGTAATCGCGGATCGGTTTCACATCGATTTGTGATCCTGGCAAGAAAGCCTCGATTCCAAATACATCTACGATCAATCCACCTTTTGTTCTGCACTTCACATGACCTTTGATCACTTCCTGCGTAGCCAAGGCCTCGTTTACACGTTCCCATGCTCTCAACGCTCTTGCTTTCTTATGGGAAAGAATCAATTGACCGTTTTTATCTTCTTGGCTTTCGATGAATACTTCTACAGTATCGCCAATTTTCAAGTCTTCTTTGTACCTCAATTCAGATTTTGAGATTACACCGTCAGATTTGTAACCGATGTTCACGACCACTTCTCTTGGAGTAATGCTGACCACGATTCCGTCAATCACATCTTGCTCAGAAATGGAACTGATGGTTGCATTGTACATCTCTTCAAGCTCTTTTTGCTCGCTGTCTGAATATTTATCGTCGTATTTCCCTACGGCATCCCAGTCAAAGTTCTTACGGAAATCTTCCATGTGTTTTTGACGCTCCTCTTTGGTCATGGGAGCAGCCAATTCTTCTTGTGAAACTTCACCTTCTGAAGAAGCTTCTAATTCCACTTCTTCAATGGGTTCTGCTTCAACTTTCTTCGCTACAGTTCTAGCACGTTTGGGTTTGCTCGAAGTAGCCTCTTCTTTCTTCTCTTCCCTTTTAGTTTCAGCTTTTTCGGCAGTTTTTTTGGCTGATTTCTCTGCCTTTACTTCTGTAACTTTTTCCTTTTTAGGGGCAGCTTTCTTTTTTTCAGCTGCTTTAGGTGCCTCAGTTTTGTTCTCGGAAGTAGTTGATTTTGTCGCAGCTTTTTCAGCGCTCGCTTTTGGTTTTACAGCCTTTTTATTTTCTGCTGCTTTCTCAGCTTTTGGTTCAGCGGTTTTTTCAGTTTTTTCAGCCATCAATGACTTAAATTTGTATTTCGAATTCTCCGGTGGAAAAAGAAAGATGTTCATATTTGCCCCCATTACCGGAGGGGCCTAAAATTGGGGCGCAAATATACCAATAAAAACAATACGACAAATGAAATTGTTCCCATTCAGAATCAAGAAAAAACAAAGCCCAACCCTCTAATGTTAGAAGGAAGAATAAAGACGCAGCATGAAGCAATTTGACATACCCCTCACCTATCGCAGTTCATTTATCTCACAAATAAAGAACAAACGCAAAAACAATGATCCTCGCAAGAAAGATTTCAGCCCAACACTATTAGATTTTGGACCAATTCAATTTTTGATTGCACGTCATTTTGGGTTTTGCTATGGGGTAGAAAATGCGATAGAAATTGCATACAAGGCCGTCGAAGAAAATCCTGACAAAAAAATATACTTACTGAGTCAAATGATTCACAACCCAACAGTAAATCAAGACTTACGTGCCATGGGAATCAGCTTTATCATGGATACGTTGGGCAATCAATTCGTCCCTTGGTCAGAGATTAGGACAGAGGATGTGGTCATTATTCCTGCTTTTGGCACTACACTTGAAATTGAGGAAAAACTGAAAAAAATAGGAGTGGAGATTCAGAAATACAATACGACTTGTCCTTTTGTTACCAGAGTATGGAAGCAATCTGAGAAGCTCGGAAAAGAAGGATTTTCGGTAATTATTCATGGCAAAAGCAAACATGAAGAGACCAGAGCTACATTTTCACACAGTTCAGAAAATTCAAATTCTATCGTTGTGCGTGGAATGAAAGAAGCAAAATTATTGGGCAATTATATGTTAGGAAAATTGTCAAAGGAGCTTTTTGAAGAAACTTTTGACATCTATTCTTCGGAAGGATTTAATCCAGACATACACTTGGAAAAAGTGGGCGTGGTCAACCAAACTACGATGCTCGCTTCGGATACTCAAGCCATTGCCGATTACTTTAAACAAATCATGATTCAAAAGTATGGTGAAGATAAGGTCAAAGAACATTTTGCGGATACACGCGATACCTTGTGTTATGCAACAAACGACAACCAACAAGCGACCTATGGTTTGCTAAAAGTGGAAGCTGACTTAGCCATTGTTGTTGGAGGATTTAACAGCTCCAATACTTCTCATCTTGTAGAATTGTGCGAAGAAAAGATGCCCACCTATTTTATCTCTGGGGCACACGACATTCTGAATCAAGAGTGTATCCGTCATTTCGATTTTAGAAGAAAAAAGACACTGATGACGAAAGAATTTCTTCCATCGAATACACCCCTCAAAATGATATTGACCTCTGGCGCTTCTTGCCCTGATGCTGTTGTGGATGAGGTGATGGATCGAATACTTTCTTTCTTCGAGACTGAGCGGAGCAAAGAAGAATTGCTTGAAACATTCTCAATTTTTAACTAATCTAGATTTTTTATCTTCGAAAAAATCTAATCATGAATTACTGGCAAGAAATCAGGATTGATCTTCCAATTGAACGCATCATAGAACTGTCGGTACAAAAGTATATGGCAAAAATCAATTGATTTGGTGATATTGTGAAAAAAAGTTGAGAACCTGCCATGCCTTGTTCAGTACTGGAGTTGATGGTTTAAAACTTTACTCCTCGCCCCAAGTGAATGTCTTTGAAGCTGTTGCTGAACAGGAGTTTTTTGGTGTTTTTTTTCAAAACTTACTTGATCTTTGATATACAATGCTTAACGATTGAAGCACAGAATCTCCTGTAACCTTTGGGCTTGATTGCCCTGACAGAAAAACAACCAAAAAGCCAAGAATTAGGAACTAACTAACTTCATTAAGTTCTTATTGATTTAACTTTTTCTGAATTTTTTCCAAAACCCATTCAAATTGCTCCTTTTGATTCATGGAAGAGTTGTCCAAGACGATAGCATCCTCCGCTTGAATTAAGGGATTTTCTTCCCTGTGTGTATCGTGCCAATCTCTTTTGCTTAAATTTTGTAGTACTGCTTCGAAGCTTAATTCTTGGCCTTTGGTTTTCAATTCATCATAACGTCGTTGAGCCCTAATTTCAGGATCTGCAGTCATATAAACCTTTACTTCAGCCTCGGGAAATACTTTTGTCCCAATGTCTCTTCCATCCATAACAAGACCTTTGTTTTGTCCAGCTCTTCTTTGCAAGGCAACCATTCGTTGTCGGATGGTTTTGATTTGACTGACTTCACTCACTGAATCCGAGACTGCTTTCCCTCTAATTTCTTCCTCAACATTCTCCCCATTTAAATAGGTTTCTGATTTTTTCTTTTCCTCATTGTATTTAAACTCAATCACAATTTTATCCAATTGATCAGCAATAGCTTTTTCTGCAACATCTTGCCACTTGATTTTTTGTTGTAAAAAGAAAAGAGTTACTGCGCGATACATGGCGCCAGTATCAATATAAGTATATCCCAAATATTTAGCGAGCGCCTTGGCGAGGGTACTTTTTCCACAAGAGGAAAAGCCATCTATGGCTACAATAATGTCTTTACTTGGTCTTGTTCTCATCCGAATTTGGCAAGGAATCTAATCAGCGAAATTACTGGATAAAATCTATTAGCCTTGTGGACACTGACAAGGTGTTTGTAGCGCCAGCTTGGTGATAAGCGGACCTTCCATAACTGAAATGAAATTTATTTATCCTGAATCCTAAACCCCAACTTAGGCCTACTGTTCCAAGCTTTTCATCGATCTTCAATTCTGCTCTTCGCATCAAGTTATAACCTAAGCGTAAATTAAAATTTCTAGTCACTAAAAATTCTGCATTGAAAATCATGTGACGTGCCACTTGATTGGGAAAGCTTCGCTCATTTGTACCAGTAACATCTACATTGTCAATTAAACCTGTATTGTTTGGTGTAAGATCATTGAAGGTAAGGTCCCATTTTTGAAGCTGTTGTGCAATGATGCCAAAGCGAATGGGTACGTTTTTAAGGCGCTTGGAAAAGCCCAATTGAATTTCGAAAGGCAACTTCTCTCTCTCCCCTTCTTCCGCATAGGTCGATATTTGCGTACCAATGTTTCTTACCACCAAAGCAAGGTCTATTTGACGTTTTTGGGAAAAGTAATTCAGTGCCACGTCTGCTGCGACCCCATTGGAGGTGTAATCATAAAAGCTGGAGTGGATAGCTTTCAGGTTGAGCCCGATAGAAAAATTGGTATCCAATGGACGAGCATACCCAATGATGAGGGCATATTCTCCCGCACTGTAATTACCCAGATCGTTACCTGCATTGTCCGTTTCGTCAAACTGGCCGTAATCAACAAATTGAAGTCCTGCACTAAAAGTTCCCAAACTGTCGTAGTCTTTGGTGTAAGATGCAAAACCCATTCCTACATCTGCTAAATAGCCTGTATAAGTCATGGCTAACTTATTGTCCATTTCATGGTTCAGCAATGCAGGATTGGCCAAAGCCAAGAATGGGTCGTTGTCTTTTACTGCAATTTGATTTCCACCGAGTGCAGCCACACGTGCCGAAGTATTGATGTTGAGAAATTGGTAAACGCCATTGCCCCCAATCTGTGCATAGCTGTTCATCACAAAAGAATACAAACCAAGAATAAGAACACATTTTTTCATTGAAGTCAAACGAAATAAACGATAAAATAACTTCTTTATTTTAAATTATCTATTCTATCTGAATTATTTAATTGAACATAACTAATCTTAGGAATAAAGTTTAGTCTGGGTTATTTTACAATGAGCTTCTTTGAAAATCTATTATCTTTATAGTTTGCAATAATCAAATATAATCCTGGATTAATATTTTTTAAACTTATTGGAACTCCTTGAACATTTATGATATTCATTTCTTTATGTAGCAGTTTTCCAGTTGAGCTATATACCTCAATATAAACAGAACCTTCATTAAGGGTTTGATTGAATTTTAACATAAAATTTCCATCTGCGGTTGGATTAGGATATATTATCAATTCTTTTTCATCCGAATAACTGCCATTAATATCATTAATTAAATAAAACTTCTTTCTTATACTAGGTGGTAAACATCCAAGTTGATTCAATTCAAAAACATAAGCTGAACCGGCTGCATCTAATGTATCATTTCCATTCTCATCATTATCTTCTGCATGTGCTCCAATTAATATTTGCAAATCTTCATCTATCGACACAGAATGAGCAAATGCATCACTGACTGCCCTATCAGACGGAGTTAACTTGTTTTCTTGAATCCATATTGTACCTTCTCTTCGAAACAGATAGGCCGACCCTGCACCAAACTTTGATTCAACACCACAACTGTTTTCTCGTTCACTTGATGCTCCAACTACAATATAATTACCCCTAATATCTACTCTTACCCCAAAATTATCACCTTCATTTCTATCATGTGCTACTAACTTTTGCTGCTCTGACCAAGTTGTCCCGTTTCTATAAAACACATATACCGAACCCGCATCATTTTCTGTATCGCCTCCATTCGCATCATGATCTTCTTTATAAGCACCAACTACCACATAAAACCCATCAATGCTCACATTTCTTCCAAAATTATCCCCTACCGCTCGATCGCTCGCAACTATTTTCTGCTGTTCTGTCCAATTATAAGGACTAGACGTCCCCCGAACAAAAATATAGGCCGAACCGGCATCAAATAAACTATCATTCCCGTTCTCATCTTCATCTTCTCTAAAAGCACTGACGACGGCATAGCCATCTGATGAGATTGCAACTGAATGACCAAATCGATCCTTAGCAGCACGATCGGAAGCCACAAGCTTGTTCTCTTGCTTCCAAATTCCTAAACCATTCCGTTCAAATATATAGGCAGCACCCGAATTAGCTAAATAGTTAGAATTATTAGTGTCATAGCCTTCCCCTTGAGCTCTTATTATTGCATAATCCCCTTCAATATCTACAGCTAATCCGAAGTTTGCATTGCCATGCCTTACGGTTGGCACTATCTTTTGCGTATAACTCCAATTTGGACTGCCTGAGGTTCGTTCATATATATATGCCGACCCTGCTCCATTCTTTGTATTTAATCCATTTATATCTTCATCTTCTAAGTATGCTCCGACTATAATGTAGTCTCCATTAATGGCGACGCCATATCCGAAAGCATCATCCGCTGCCCGGTCTGGAGCAACAATTTTTTGCGTTTGTGTCCAAGTACCAGATCCTTTCTCAAGTATATACACTGCGCCTGCATTGGAAATACTATCATTCCCATTCTCATCTGTATCAGATGACCATGCTCCTACTACCGCATAATCTCCATCTATACTTACTGAATATCCATACCCATCTCCTATTGCTCGATCTCCTGAAACAACTTTAATTATTTCGTTTTGATTTTGTCCATTTAAATTAATCGCTACAATAATTAATCCTAGAAAATAAAATTTTTTTGTTAAAAATATTTTTCTCATAATAAAACTTATTTTGTTGACCTACTCTCTTATTAGCGTTTCGTCAAAAACTTTGTAAAAATTAGATTATCAAATATATAAAAAATTTTAACATTCAGAACAGCTATTACTTATGCTAAAAAACTAAGAAAATCATTTTTATAAAATCCTCTCTATTTGATTTAAATTTGATGCATGGATTTTAAACTACAAGCAGAATTCTCCCCCACCGGAGATCAACCAATGGCCATCAAAGAATTGGTGCAAGGCCTACATGCAGGAGATCCTGCACAAACCCTTTTGGGCGTGACTGGGTCTGGGAAAACTTTCACCATTGCCAATGTGATTCAAGAAACACAGCGGCCTACTTTGATTTTAAGTCACAATAAAACATTGGCGGCTCAATTGTATGGAGAATTTAAGCAGTTTTTTCCTGAAAATGCTGTGGAATACTTTGTTTCATACTACGATTACTATCAGCCGGAGGCCTACTTGCCTACCACAGACTTATACATAGAGAAAGACTTGTCCATCAACGATGAAATTGAAAAATTACGTTTAAGTGCCACCTCTTCCCTCCTTTCAGGTAGAAGAGATGTGATTGTTGTTTCTTCTGTATCGTGTATTTATGGCATTTCCAATCCATCAGATTTTAAGGCGAATGTCACCCACATCAAAAATGGCCTTGCCATTAGCCGCAATAAACTACTTCATAAATTCGTGACGGCACTCTACTCTAGGGCAACATCTGAATTTAGCAGAGGAACCTTTCGGGTGAAAGGCGACACCATTGATATCTATCCAGCCTATGCTGACATCGCTTATAGAATAAGTTTTTGGGGAGATGAAATTGAAGACATTCGTTCTTTTGATCCTTCATCAGGTCAAAGTATAGAGCATTTTGAGGAATTGGACATTTATCCTGCCAACATTTTTGTCACGACCCAAGATCGCATGCAAAAGGCCATTTGGGAAATTCAGCAAGATATGGTAAAACAGGTGGAGTTCTTTCAGGAATCAGGAAGGCCATTAGAAGCCAAGCGTCTTGAAGAACGCACTACCCATGATTTGGAGATGATGCGTGAACTGGGCTATTGTTCAGGCATCGAAAATTACTCACGCTATTTTGACAATCGTGCAGCTGGAACACGCCCATTTTGTTTGATGGATTATTTCCCTGAAGATTACCTATTGGTAGTTGACGAAAGCCATGTGACTGTTTCTCAGATCAATGCCATGTATGGCGGCGACCGTTCACGTAAAGTCAATTTAGTGGATTTCGGTTTTCGGATACCTGCAGCAATGGACAACCGCCCGCTAAAATTTGAGGAGTGGGAAGCACTGAGGAACCAAACCATTTATGTGAGCGCTACACCTGCTGATTATGAATTGAGAGCATCTGAAGGTGTACTGGTGGAGCAATTGATTCGTCCTACTGGCGTATTGGACCCCATTATAGAAGTCCGGCCAACACAGAATCAAATCGACGATCTGATGGAAGAGATTGCAGTGCGCATTGAACAAAAAGAAAGAGTATTAATCACTACATTGACAAAAAGAATGGCTGAGGAAATGAGCAAATACCTTTTAAAGCATGATGTAAATACACGCTATATTCATTCTGACATTGAAACCTTGGAGCGCATTGAGATATTGAATGATTTGCGCAGTGGGGAGATTGATGTGCTCGTGGGTGTCAATCTTTTACGTGAGGGACTTGACCTGCCAGAAGTTTCTCTCGTAGCTGTAATGGATGCCGACAAGGAAGGATTTTTGCGTTCAGGACGTTCTTTGACTCAGACAGCAGGCCGTGCTGCAAGAAATGTCAATGGAAGGGTCATATTTTACGCTGACAAAATTACTGGCTCCATGCAGAAAACCATGGACGAGACGAATCGCAGACGGGAAAAACAATTGGCCTACAATGAAAAATATGGCATTACTCCTAAAGCCCTAAAGAAGAAACAATCCAATATGTTGCAAGCGCACAAAATACATCGAGAAGACCCAAGAAAAGCCTATGCAGCCAAAGATTCTGATTATTCCATTGCTGCGGACCCAGTTATTCAGTACATGAGCAAGGCGCAGTTACAGAAAGCCATTAACAAAAGTAAAAAAGAGATGGAGGGGGCTGCAAAGGACATGAATTTCTCGGAGGCTGCTCGATTGAGGGATGAGATGTTTGATTTGCAAAAATGGTTGGAAAAAAAACAATAGCGTCCTAAACTTTTAAGAAAGGAGAGGGAATTCTGTTCCTTGAAGATAACTTTGAGCTACCATTCAAAGACACCTCTCAAGTGGTCAAAGTAACGCTGTTTTCTCAAATTAAATCCAAATTAGATTCACTAAATTTTAAGAAGCTATTTAAGATTCATAATTCAGATAAACATCAAAATGATTTACATTCGGGCACAAGCAACTTAAATCCTTTGGGAGTTCATAGATCATCTTCAGATTCAACTTTGTGCTACAAAATAAGCATCTAAGTTGGGAGTTATTAAGGGATTATTACTACTCTTTATTAGAGAGTCTGAACAATAAAACACATATGGATTTAACTGATAAATTACATTAAAATGAAAAAAATACTATTCACATTCACTCTTGTTGTCCTAACAATTTCAATATATTCCCAAAACAGAATAGGCTATTATTTTATTGATCGTAACTATACCGATACAGCATATATAGGAGTAAATGATTCCCTCTATGGAAATTGGAGTACAACTATTGATGGGCCAATTAACCTTTATTGCAACGGAAAAAAATGTAACGGACTTGTGGAGGAGTTTTACATTAACGGAAACCCTAAACAATCAGGGGTTTATGATAATGGAAGTATCGTTGGCAGGATTCAAACCTACTACGAAAACGGCGAACGTCAACATTTGGGTCAGGTAAAAAATGGACGTAGATTCAATCAATGGACTTGGTACTTTCCGAATGGACAAACAGAAGTTATACATCAATATGACTCATTTGGCCGGATAGAAATAGAGTTATCTTTTCATGAAAATGGGAAAATCATGGAATATCAAATAAATAAAAATGACTCAGCTTGCCTTAAATTGAAGAATACATATTATGAAAGCGGACAAATTAGTTCAAGGTACTTCCAACCAAACTGTGATAATGGAAACGAGATTCGACACCTTAGACAATACTATAATAATGGAACATTAAAAATTAAAGGTCAATATCTCAATAGAAATAAAAACGGAAATTTTGATTATTATAACAATAAAGGTAAAATAATTAAAACCGAAAAATACGATAACGGAAAACTAGTCAAAACGGTCATTAACAATGGGTAAAAAACATACACTGCTAATATTTCTTAAAATATTCTATCAGTGATAGTTAGCATAAAAAGCATTCCAAAGAAATTATAGTAAAAAAAGGCCCTAACATTCCGTTAGAGCCTTTCCATTTTGGTTTGTCTTAGTACTATCCTCCAAAGTCGTCAAAGCTGACTTGCTCTTCCGGGATGCCCCAATCGTCGCACATTTTCAATACG
>PAVT01000010.1 GCA_002713165.1 Verrucomicrobiota bacterium | reverse complement strand
AATGACCTACTTCACTTTCATAATGATTGCGCATATCCACTACGATGGTACCCTCTTGCTCCATCGCCTCATTGAATTCTTGCGCTGAAAGATGTCTTCCAACATCCGTGACATCAAAAGCACCATCGTCCAAGCCATCTCCAACAATTTTCTTCCTCACCTTTACCATGAGCTTGTAAAATGATTTCCCGTCATCCTCCACAGCAATTTTGAAAGGCATGCTTTCGAAAATTTTTCTCTCATTCAGTCCTTCAACAAAATTTTTCCAATGATGCTCGGGAACACTCATTTGTGCGTTCACCCCTTCTTTTGCTATATAAATCCGACCGAAAACATTCAGATCGTTCCACTCCTTGTAGAGCTCATCACGCAGACTAAGTGGGTCCTCAATAATTACATAACGGTAAAAGGAAATGGTTTTTCGCTGAAACTTTTCCTCCATCAATCGTTGCTTGAGTATCCTCTTGTCGTATTTATTGTACAATTCCATTTGTCAAAAGATTGCTCGCCAAAGTTAGTGATTCGAGGAATCTTCCTAAAATGACATTTATCATTTTAAAATTGACTTCATTTCCCTTCTTTATTACATTTGAGTCCAAACTCAATGGTATGATATTAGTGATAGGATCTGGAGGTCAGGTTGGACAAGAGTTGGTCAGTAAACTCCGGCAGAAACATGGAAATGATGCAGTTATTTCCTCAGATATTTCACCCTTAAAAGATGAAGATGGACCAAGCATTCAATTGGATGCTTTGGATAAAGCAGCGATTGAGGACAGCATTTCTCGTTACAAGATAAAAACTGTTTATCATCTCGCTGCATTGCTTTCAGCAAATGCAGAAAAGCAGATTCATTTTGCTTGGAAATTGAACATGGAAAGTCTTTTCAATGTATTAGAATTGGGGAAAGAAGGGAGAATAGATCAGATATTTTGGCCTAGTTCAATCGCCGTGTTTGGACCAACCACACCTAAAACAAATACCCCCCAAGATACTGTTACAGACCCTACTACTGTTTATGGAATAAGCAAGTTAGCTGGTGAGCGCTGGTGTGAATACTACGCCAACAATTTTAATGTTGACGTAAGAAGTATCCGATATCCCGGACTGATTGGATATAAATCCATGCCTGGAGGGGGTACAACAGATTATGCCGTCGATATTTTTCACAAAGCCCTCTCTGATGGAAAATACATTTGCTTTTTAAAAGCAGACACAAAATTGCCCATGATGTATATGGAGGATGCTATACGTGCCACGATTGAAATCATGGAGGCACCAAAAGATAGTATACGGATCCGTTCCAGTTATAATTTAGCAGGAATCTCTTTCTCACCTGAAGAGATCGCCACCATCATTCAGCGGCAACTTCCCCAATTTGAAATAGAATATGCTCCAGACTTTAGACAAAAAATAGCTGAGAGTTGGCCACAAAGCATTAACGACAATGCAGCCCAAAAGGACTGGAATTGGCAGCTAGAATATAATCTTGACAAGATGTGTAAAGACATGCTCTGGCATTTAAAATAAAGTATTTAAATCAATTGATATTTTATTACTTTTAGGCAACTCAAAATTCATGAAACACCTCTTTTTTATAGGTCTTTTCCTTATTGGTAGCTTTTTTTTAAATGGCCAAACCTTTGATTTGGTTGAAGGTGATACCATCAATTTAGTAGACGAAAATAAGCGCAGACAAGGGAAATGGATTGTGAAAGCCAACCCTCGAATGCATAAAGGTTATAAGCCGGGAAGCGTCGTCGAAGAGGGAGTTTACAAATCGAGCCGAAAAGAGGGTATTTGGAAAAAATACTATCCCTCAGGCAAATTAAGAAGTGAGATTACGTATAAAAGTAGCAGGCCTTATGGCCCATATGTTTTATACTATGAGAATGGAAATATTGAGGAGCAAAGCAATTGGGCAAGGACAAAAAATACTGGCTCTTTTAAACGCTATCATGAAAACGGAAAATTAGCCCAAGACTTTAACTTTACTGAAGGTGGTAAACGCACAGGAACTCAAACCTATTATTACGAAAATGGCAACAAGCGCCTAGAAGGTACTTGGAAAGAAGGCATGGAGTCTGGAGAGATGAAAGAATACTACGAAAATGGCGATTTAATGGCTGTTAAAAATTTCAACGATGGAGTGCTCGACAAAGACAGCTATGCCTCTTATGCACCAAAAACGCCTCAGGAAGACCCATTGGAGAAACAATTGGCTGAAGGAAAAGAAGAAATTGTAAAAGCCTCCAAAGAAGAACAACCTAACCTTGGTGGGTTTGATGGAAATGGATACAAAAAATTGATCAACAAGGATCGTCAGATATCGAAAGACGGCGTTTTCAAAAACTATCGTTTGATGGATGGAAAAGAGTATAAGTATGATGAAAATGGAATATTGATCCAGATTCGAATACTTAAAAACGGTAAGTACATCGGGGATGGCGTCATTGAAGATTCTAATCAATAAAGCTTACTGCATCCTCTCATTATTTCTTTTCTTTGTTTACTCAAACTTTCAATAGAACATTGGCGAGATCATGAAACAATCACTGCGCGTATACAACACATTAAGTCGTTCGAGAGAAGATTTTAAGCCGATTGACAAACAGGTTGTTGGGATGTATGTTTGTGGCCCTACCGTCTATGGTGATGCACACTTAGGCCATGCGAAATCCTATGTTTCATTCGATTTAATTTACCGTTACTTAAAGCATGTGTTCCCCAAGGTGAAGTATGTGCAAAACATCACGGATGTAGGGCATCTGACAGACGATGCGGATGAGGGAGATGACAAGATTGCGAAGCAATCACGATTGGAACAAGTAGATCCTATGGCGGTGGTTGAGAAATACATGTTCAATTATTTTCGTGACATGGACGCCTTGAATGTGTTGAGAGCAGACATCTATCCAAGACCCTCCGGGCATATTCCAGAGCAAATTGAAGTCATTCAAAGTTTGATTGAAAAAGGGTATGCATACGAAGTCAATGGTTCCGTGTACTTTGATGTAAGCAAGTACGACACAACATTTGATTATGGGAAATTGTCAGGTAGAAGCATTGAAGAACTCATGGAGGGTTCAGCAAACAGAACCTTGAATGCTCAATCCGAAAAACGCAATTCCATTGATTTTGCACTTTGGAAAAAAGCAGACGCTACACACCTTATGCAATGGAACTCACCTTGGGGGAAAGGATATCCTGGATGGCACATTGAATGTTCTGTGATGAGTCAAAAATATTTGGGAAATAACTTCGACATTCATGGCGGTGGTTTGGAAAATGCTTTCCCACATCATGAATGCGAAATTGCGCAAGCAGAAGCGCACACCAATCAGCCTTTTGCCAATTATTGGTTGCACAACAATATGGTGACCATCAACGGACAAAAAATGGGAAAGTCATTGGGCAATGGAATATTTTGCCATGAACTTTTCAGTGGCGACAACCATCAATTAAGTAGAGCCTACTCTCCAATGACTGTTCGATTTTTCATCCTTCAGTCTCACTATCGAAGCACCTTGGATTTTTCAAACGAGGCCCTAGAAGCAGCCTCCAAGGGATTTCTTAGACTTCAAAAAGGCTTGGAAAGATTAGATTCTATAGATGTTTCATCCAAAAGTTCAATCGAATTGGATGAATTCGAAAATTCATTGTATCAAGCAATGAACGATGACTTTAATTCACCCATCGTGATTGCCAAGCTGTTTGATGGGCTGAAAATGGTTGCTGAATTGGAAAGTGGAAAGTCGATGATGAGTGATGAAGACCTGAATAGACTGAAGAACATTTACACCACCTTTTTTTATGACATTCTTGGACTGAAAACTGAAGAAAGCACCGGAAACAGCAATGAATTAACAGATGAGTTAATGGAGCTTATCATTGAATTCAGAACTGCGGCAAAAATTCAGAAAGACTATGCTACCGCGGATAAAATCAGAGATAAACTAAAGTCATTGAACATTGAAATTAAAGACCAAAAAGAAGGAGCGAGTTGGAGTTTTGAAAGTTAGATGTCCTCGAATTGTACTCCTTCTCAGTCTGGCACTCTTCGCCTGTAGTGATGCAACAGAGAGAAAGGATGATGCAAAAAAATCAACGCCTGTGGTTGCAATCGAGCGACCTGAATTCAATGAGGACTCTGCCTACAGTTTTGTTGAAAAACAAGTGAGTTTTGGCCCAAGAGTGCCCAATACAAAAGCACATAAAGCAGCTGGCAAATACCTCACAAACAAACTAAAGCAATACGGTTTTAATGTGATTGAGCAACCAGCAAAGGTGAAAGCTTACAATCGCTCGACACTGTCAATCACCAACATTATCGGGGAATATCTTCCAGATCTTAAAAACAGGATTTTGCTCTTTGCACATTGGGACAGTCGACATCTTGCTGATCATGATAGTATAGATGCAGATCTTCCTATTCTTGGTGCCAATGATGGAGGCAGTGGTGTAGCTGTTCTTTTGGAAATTGCTCGACAAATACAAATTGCCCAACCAACAATAGGCCTTGACATTGTCTTTTTTGATGGAGAAGATTATGGGCAACCAAGCAATGTAGGACAATATAGCAGTATGGACTCTTGGTGTCTCGGCAGCCAATATTGGAGCAACAACCCTCACCGTCCCAATTACCGTGCAAATTTTGGAATTTTACTAGACATGGTTGGTGCGAAAAATGCCTACTTCACCAAAGAGGCTTATTCACGAAAATATGCTCCTCATGTTCTCGAAAAAGTATGGAGCATTGCTGCAGTTTTAGGTCATCAAAACCACTTTGTGTTCAATGAGTCAGAACATGTAGGAGTAGACGACCATGTGTATGTGAATAAGATTCGAGGGATCCCTAGCATTGACATCATTCAGTATGACCCAAATACAAAAGCTTTTGCTCCTCATTGGCATACCCATCAAGACAATATGGAGGTGATTGACAAGCATACCTTAGCGGCAGTTGGTGAGACCGTATTGGCCACAGTATTGCAAGAGGCAAAACTTCTTCAATAGACTTTTTTATTCCTTCTCTTTTCTCTAATTTCAGTATCCCTTAAAACAATCTGTTTCTATGAAAGCTGATTCTAAAACACTATGGCTACTAGATGCTTATGCATTAATATACCGTGCATATTTTGCCTTTAGTCAAAATCAAATGGTGAACTCTAGAGGATTGAATACTTCCGCCATATATGGATTTACAAGCACCCTTTACGATGTTTTAACCAACCATCATCCTACTCATATCGCCGTTGTTTTTGACACCAAGAAACCTACAACACGACACATTGAGTACAAAGAATACAAGGCCAATAGGGAGGAAATGCCTGATGACATCAAATTGGCTGTGCCCTACATCCAAAGAATTATAGAAGGTTTTGAGATACCCATTCTATTTGCCGATGGCTATGAGGCAGATGACCTGATCGGCACCCTTGCCAAAAAAGCAGAATTAGAGGGTTACACTACTTATATGATGACGCCTGACAAAGATTTTGCTCAGTTGGTGAGTGAGAATATTTTTATGTACAAACCAGCCCGTATGGGCAATAAAGCAGAAATATGGGGAGTAGAAGAAGTTTGTAAAAAATTTGAAATTGAACATCCATCTCAAGTGATTGATTATTTGGGAATGCGCGGAGATGCAGTAGATAATATTCCTGGAATTCCCGGTGTAGGTGATAAAACTGCTAAAAAGTTCATTCAAGCATACGGAAGTGTTGAAGGTTTGCTGGAAAACAGTCATGAATTGAAGGGCAAAATGAAAGAAAAAGTGGAGAACAATAAAGAACAGGCTTTACTCTCTAAAAAACTTGCTACCATTATCACTGATGCCCCTGTTGAATTCGATCCCAACAAATTGAAAAAGGACCCTCTGAACAAAAAAGCATTGGAAGAGGTCTTTGCAGAGGTGGAGTTCAGAACATTAAGTAAGAGAATTCTTGGAGAGGAGGTAGCTATCACACCGCAAAACAGCCAAATGGATCTTTTTAGTGCTGGCAATACACAGGCCGACACATCTGAAGAAGAAAAATCGACACTGACCGAGCTAGTGCCTTTAAAAGACATTGAAAGTACCAAGCATAATTATACCTTGGTAAAAAGCGATCAAGAAGTCGCTGACCTGCTTAAAAAATTGAGATCAGCCGATTCATATTGCTTTGATACAGAAACGACAAGTTTGAATCCGATAGAAGCAAAACTTGTTGGCATCGCATTTTCCATTCAACAAGGTGAAGCCTATTATATTCCAATAAACACTGATAATGACTCTTCAAGAAAACAATTGGAGTGCTTAAAAGAAATCTTTGAAGATGATCAAAAACAAGTCATCGCACATAATCTGAAATATGATTATGCCATTTTGAAAAACCATAATGTTGAATTAAGAGGCAAGTTTTTTGACACAATGATTGCCCATTATTTACTTGAGCCTGACCAAAAACATGGAATGGACGTGCTTGCCGAAAATTTATTGAACTATAAAACTGTATCGATTGAATCGCTCATCGGCAAAAAAGGTAAAGATCAAAAAAGTATGCTTGAAGTACCACTTGAAGAAATAAAAGAATATGCTGGAGAGGATGCCGACATTACATTGCAATTAAAAATGATGTTTGAGAAACAGTTAGGCAATGGAGCATTGCGAAAACTGTTTGATGAAATTGAAATGCCTCTAATAAAGGTGCTTTCAGACATGGAAAATGAAGGCATTGCGTTGGATACAAAAACACTGAAGGAATTCTCAATAGAGCTGGGTTCATCATTAGAAGATCTGAATGCTTCCATTTTGGAAATGGCAGGTACCTCCTTCAATGTAGATTCTCCGAAACAGTTAGGGGAGATACTTTTTGACGTTTTAAAGATCGATGACAAAGCCAAAAAAACGAAAACTGGTCAGTATTCAACATCTGAAGAAACACTCCAAAAACTAAAGGACAAGCATGAAATTATAGAGTCAATTCTTGAGTACAGATCACTCAAAAAATTAAAGTCAACCTATGTCGATACATTACCTGAACTAGTCAACAAAAAAACGAATCGGATTCATACAAATTACATGCAAGCGGTTGCAGCCACCGGAAGATTGAGCTCCAATCACCCTAATTTGCAAAACATCCCCATACGAACTGAAAAAGGCAGAGAGATAAGAAAGGCGTTTACTGCTCGAAACGAAGATTTTGTGTTATTAGCGGCTGACTATTCTCAAATAGAATTAAGAATTATAGCGGCATTAAGCGGTGATGAAAGTATGATCGAGGCATTTCAACAAAACATTGATGTACACTCCCTAACGGCCTCAAAGGTATTTAATGTGGATCTGGATGAGGTGAACCGTGATATGAGGAGCAAGGCGAAAATGGTTAACTTCGGAATAATTTATGGCATCTCGGCATTTGGCCTTTCTCAGCGTTTAGGTATTCCTAGGAAGGAAGCCAAAGCAATTATTGACAACTACTTTATCAAGTATCCGAAAATTAAAAATTACATGGACGACAGCATCGCCTTTGCTCAAAAACACGAGTATGTAGAAACTATTATGAAGCGAAGAAGGTATTTAAAAGACATTAATGCCAAGAACGCAATTGTAAGAGGTTTCGCGGAAAGAAATGCTATAAATGCCCCTATTCAGGGATCTGCAGCTGACATTATTAAAAAGGCAATGATTGAAATTCACAAAGAAATCAAGGAGAATGAATTTCAATCCAAACTATTATTGCAGGTACATGATGAATTAATTTTTGATGCCCATAAAGATGAACTTGACGAGCTAATGAAGATGGTAAAAATCAGAATGGAAAATTCGGTTCAACTTTCCGTCCCATTAACCGTAGAAATGGATTTTGCCAATAATTGGCTTGATGCTCACTAGTGATATGGATTTACTAATTTTAGAAACTTATTCGATACCATGTATAAGAATATATTAGTTCCCATTTCAGTTGCCATAGCTTTATCGTCATGCGTTTCAAATGATAATAGGGAAAATGTTCAAAATGTAAACACAGAAGTTATTGAGAAAGACTCTTTAAAACAGAAAGTTGAACAAATAAAAAAAGTATTCTATGAACTTCCATCACCAATGGAGTTAAGCATGCTTTTTAAGGAAGAAGGCATTGAATACCAAAACGAGAAACTACATCCTGTAGAAAAGAAGGACATCTATACCATCTCATTTAAAAAAGCTTTTAATCTAGGTGTTTATGGAGCGGATCTGAGTTATGCCGGTCTTTTTGGTAAACATGAAGATGCGCTGATGTATTTCTCCGCAGCTCAATTGCTGGCCGATGATTTAGGAATAGGTCAAACCTTTAAGAAAAAATACATACTTCGTTTGGAAGCTTACCCAAATGATCGTGACACATTATTGGCTGTTATTAGTGACTTTTTTATCGAAAATGATCATTACTTAAGAGATAAACAAAACGAAAACATTTCAACCTATGTTCTTGCAGGAGGATGGATAGAAGGAATGCATTTGGGTGCAAATATGCTAGCAGAAAACACCGATCGTGAAGGTATTTTAAAAGTAATATCAGGTCAACGTAATTCCTTGCACAACCTCATATTGATGCTCACTAGATTAGACGACACTCGTCAGGTTCAACACATCATTAATGGAATTGTTGAACTCGAGAAGGAATTTGTCAATATACCACTCACCTTAAACAACACAGCTGTCAGCGTTCATAGCGATACTTTAGCCGCCGATAATTTAGCATTGTTGACAGATTCTAATGTACAAATTATCAAGGAACGCATTGCTGAAATTCGCAGCATGATTGTTAGATAATTCAGAGACTAATTTCTCGAGTGAATAGCAAATAAAAAAGCCAAGGTGAATCACCTTGGCTTTTTTATGTACTGTACCTTACTTCTTAATTCAGGATTAACTTCTTTGTGATACGTTCTCCATTTTGTTCAATGGTGAGGAAGTAAATTCCCGCACCCAATCCAGAAGAATTAATCTCAAATCTATTCTCCCCCTTGCTAAAACTTCCACTGTATACTTCTTTCACCCGCTTTCCAAGAATATTTGTCAAGTAGATGTTTGCAATGGACACATTCTCCCATGAGTTTACCTCAAGCGTTGTTATGCCTCCACTTGATGGGTTAGGATAAATATTTACTCCTGTTTGTATTTCGCTAAACTCATTTATGCCGACCACAGAAGAAGCACCATCAACCATAAACTCATCAATGTAGATATTATTTCCTTCGCCAGAAACAAACTCGAAACGTACCTTCAATTTGTCACTTTGTTTCATAGCATTGGTCAATATAAGCGTAAAATCCTTCCAATCAGATGCTACAGATGGAACAAACCAAGTTGATTGCAATCCTGTACTCATTGTGCCCGAAGACGCTACGAGTCGTGTTCTCCATGATTGCCCGCAATCGGTTGACACTGATACATTAAGTCGATCAGTATCTGTTAATGTTTTTTGTTTGTAAGCAACTTTAAATTTAATTTTTGGATTTATTACCTTGGTCACATCTATTGAAGGAGATATAAGGTAATCTAATTCCCCCTCTGTGTTGTTTATGTTATTGTCGATGAAAACAGATGCACGACCACCAAAAAAGTTACCGCTTGAACGTCTTTGCCATTTAGGAGTTCCTGTTGGATTCAATACAGTCCAGTTTGTGCCAATTGTTGTGGTTGATTCAAAATCTTCAACATACTGAAACCCATTATTCGATGTTAAGGAATCGTTCACATATACTAAATTAGATATTGATAATGTATCTGCGCCTTGAGCATTGGATACGCGAAGGGTTACATTGAAGACTCCAGCAGAATCATACCTTATGTTTGGCATAGAGTCAATAGAGGTAGCAGGCGTGCCACCAGGGAAACTCCAATTCCATGAAGTTGCCTTATCTCCATATGAATCATCAGAGAAAGTAATTGTTGCGCCTTGACAGACGAATTTTGGTGATCTATCAATTATATCAGCCACTGGTGGACATACAGTTACAGTATCCCCTGGAGCCACTCCTGTGGCCCTTAGATTTGCTGCAGATACAAGATTCACTAATTTACTATAAACGACAAAAGCATTTCGCATACGATCTTTCTGTCCTTCTGTAAACATATTATGACACCCTAAATTATAACTTTCAAAATTTTCAATTTGATCTACAACATTTGTAGTATATGGATTAGGATTCGAAGTTGTACCTCCTGTTGTATCGTTAGAACATGTGTTAAGACTAGTAGTGCATCCGCTTCTTTGCAATACAGGTGGAGTATCACAAATAAAATCACCTGAATTGTTACAATTACTTCCACAATTGCCTTGAAATGTATGATACAAATCAAAATTGTGGCCCATTTCATGCGTTGCCACTCTTCCCTTTAAATTATTTGTTGAAGTGCCTATTCTACCCCAATAATTACTTAATTGAACAAAACCATAAGTGGACAAATTAGGCGAACCAGGAAATTGAGCAAAGCCTAAAACACCTGGAGTTGCAATTGACTTTACTAGCCAAATATTAAAATAGTTGCGTGCGTTCCAATATGCTCCAGGTACAAATTTTACATCGTTCCATGTGTTGTAGGTTTCAAACGTATTAATTCTATTTATTCCGTTAGTACATGAGCTATCAGGTGCAATCTGAGCCAACTTAAACTCGATTTGAGCATCGGCTGCAATTCCACTAAAGACTGCTCTAGTATTTGAGGTATCAGAGTTAAGGCGCTGAAAATCTTCATTTAAAACATCAATTCCATCTAAAATTTGAGCTTTAGAAATATTCCCATCTCCATTGTAATGCATTACATGCACAACAACAGGTACAGTTATAGTTGCAGCTTTTTGGTTATTAGCCCCTTTTCTTTTTTGAGCAGCAATTTCATTTAAGTTTCGCTGTAGGTATTCAAATTGCGCTTTTTCTTCAGGATGAGCAGAAAAATAATCTTCTGTTGCTTTATCTGTTCCACACCATTCTCCTTGTGCAAATGTGCTTATTGTATTTAAAAATACCGTTGCTAGTAATAGTATAATTTTCTTCATGGTAATGTTTTCATATTAATTGGCCTTGATATAAGGCGTTTGCTAAATTACTTAAATATTAGCGACCCTACAAAATCGTCATAATCGTTATTCAAAGAAACGTTTGAAATACTGAAAAGGTTGCGTCATTTTGACGGATTGACGACAATTTAAGGATTAACCTTCATTAATGCTTGATCTATGTCTGTTATTAAATCATCAATGTCTTCAACCCCAACGCTCAATCTGATGAGAGAATCAAGCACTCCTGATTTTTCGCGTTCTTCTTTTGGAATTGCCCCATGGGTCATACTCGCAGGATGGCAACACAAAGACTCTACTCCACCTAAGGATTCTGCCAGAGTAAATACCTCGAGGCTTGACATTACAGTATTGGCATCCTTGACATCATTGCCTTTGATGGTAAAAGAGATCATTCCTCCAAAATCGTCCATTTGCTCCTTAGCTACTCTGTGATTTGCATGATCTTCAAATCCTGGCCAATACACCTTATCTACCTTAGGGTGATTCTTCAAATGCCTTGCCAATGCTTTTCCATTTTCAGAATGACGTTGCATTCTTAAATGCAAGGTTTTTATTCCTCTGAGAACAAGGAAACTGTCCTGTGGCCCACAAACTGCTCCGCTACTGTTTTGGATAAAATACAATTCTTCGGCCAATTTTTCATCCTTGCACACCAAGGCACCCATCACTACATCGGAATGTCCGCCCATGTACTTTGTAATGGAATGCATGACAATATCGGCACCCAAATCAAGCGGTCTTTGCAAATATGGTGTTGCAAATGTATTGTCTACTGCAAGAAGTAGATTGTGCTTTTTTGCTAGATCCGAAGCTGCTTTGATGTCAATAATGTTCATCATTGGGTTCGTCGGAGTTTCTATCCAAAGCAATTTAGTTGCCTTTGAAATGTGCTTCTCCACCTCAGCCATCTCTTGCATGCCAATAAAAGTGAACTTAATCTGATATTTTTCAAATATTTTAGTGAATATCCTGTAACTACCTCCATATAAATCGTTGGTTGACAAGACCTCATCTCCAGGGTTCAAGGTTTTTATCACGGCATCTATGGCAGCTAGCCCGCTACCAAAACACAATCCGAACTTGCCATTTTCCAATGCAGCAATGTTGTTTTCTAAGGCATTTCTAGTAGGATTTCCAGTTCTTGAATATTCATAGCCTTTATGATCTCCAGGACTAGCCTGCTTGTATGTTGACGTTTGATAAATGGGAGTCATGACAGCTCCAGTTGTTGGATCTGCCTCTAAACCGGCATGGATCACTTTGGTGCCGAATTTCATTTTTGAATTCTTCATACTTTTCTTTTTTGGAAGGACGAAATTAATCAATCGTTTTATGGCTAAGACGTCTATTCAGTTTCTTTTGGCATATGGGTTCTGCGAATCCATTTTGGCAAAATTACGGCGCCAATGAACAAATAAGGATAGTAGCTTACCAACCTCCACAAGGCAATCAATGTTCCAATAAAGGCAATGGGGATAAACTCGTTTAAAAAACTTGAAAATGCCACCTCAGCAACCCCAGAGCTTCCAGGTGTTGGACTGATCAACATTATTACCCACATTACAAGTTGACGCGCATAGACCATTAAATGTTCGTGAAGGTTTAAACTCACAAATGCCATGATTAAAAAATTGACTACCCAGAACCTCGCTGTCCATGAGATAAGCGTTGCGCCAAATGATTTGGCCCAAAAACTGAAGGGCTTTCCTCTCAATTCTTTTGAGGTAACCATAATGTCATCGCCTGTTGCGCCAGCATCATGCCTCCATTTGCGTAAAAAAGGCAAACGAAATACTTGCAACAAAATCCATTTAAATGTGCGTGGTCTGAAAAAAACAGCCAGCGTAATTGCAGTAGTCAACAACACAATAAAGAAATAACCCGCAATAAATACGGCTTGTATGCCGTATTCTGCAATGGGCTCTTGAAGTGCCTCAGACGGCAACTGAACATCAAAAAGGGTAGTATAGCCCACAATAAGTATTACCACGGGAACTGTGATAATGTAAAAAAGTTCATCTAAAAGTGCTGAAGTCATTACCACTGCAGTGCTTCTCCCTATTTTTACTCCTTCCTTGTTGACGATGTATATTGCTACTCCAGAGCCACCCACAATGGACGGACTGATGGCTGAAGCAAATTCCCACAACATAATGGTATCAAAACTATTGCGCCAATTGATTTGATAATCGGTCAATACTCGTATGCGATACATGTATGCCAAGTCTCTGCAAGCCATCATTAATACAGCTACGAACATCCATAAGGTGGATTGCCATGTCCATTCTAAATTAACAAACGCCTCTCGATCAAATCCTTTCACAAAAAAATAGGTCGCCACAGTAAGACCAATGATAATGGTGATGGCGATTCGTTTGGGTGAAAATAATTGAAGTGCTTTTGGCGATTCCGTCATACTCAATCTCTTAATTTTGTCCGAATATCCGCATTCAATTGGATATAGTTAATATCAGATTCAACATTTACCAATGAATAAAGTCTATTACCTCTCTACTTGTTCAACATGCAAGGCCATATTAAAGAATCTTTCCCTGCCGAAGGATACGGTCTTTCAAGACATAAAATTTGAGAAAATCCAAGCTTCTCAATTGGATAAAATGCAACATATGTTGGGCACCTATGAAGGACTTTTTAGCCGAAAGGCTGTGAAATACAGGAGCATGGGCTTGGATAAAAAAGAACTGAAAGAAGCCGATTATAGAGAGCTCATTCAGAATGAATACACTTTTCTTAAACGCCCTGTGATCCTTTTAAAGGATCGCATTTTTGTAGGGTCTTCGAAAAAAACCATTGAGGAAATAAAATCACATCTCGGAAGTTGAAAAAAGGTTCCATTCTTCTTGCGCACCTTGCCATAGTCGGTGCCAATTTAATTTATGGTGTTAATTATTCAGTTGCCAAAGAGGTGATGCCAGAATACATCAGTCCTTTTGGATTTATTTTTTGTCGTGTACTTGGGGCACTTGGACTCTTTTGGCTTCTGAGTTTTTGGATGAAAAATGAAAAAATAGAAAAGCAAGATTGGAAAATTCTTATGTTGTGTGGTCTCTTTGGAGTGGCAGGCAATCAATTGATGTTTTTTTATGGATTGAACCTGACGACCCCCATCAATGCCGCCATTATCATGACCTGCAATCCAATCCTAGTGCTCATTATAGCGGCTTCACTCATAGGAGAGCGCATTACTCCCAAAAAGGTAGGAGGTATATTTTTGGGATTGGCTGGTGCTGCAGGGCTTATTTTACATGGCAATCAATTAAGTGTTTCAGAAGATCATTTCGTTGGAGATTTATTCATTTTTCTCAATGCCACCTCTTATGCAATTTATCTAGTGCTAGTAAAACCCCTCATGTACAAGTACCGGGCAACCACTGTAATTAAATGGGTGTTTTTATTTGGGTTTTTGATTGTTATTCCCTTTGGTTTTGAAGAATTTGTGTCCATTGAATGGGCTCAATTCACTCCTTCAATCTGGTGGGCATTTCTATTTGTCGTTATTGCCACTACTTTTCTTGCCTACTTATTTAATATTTACGGCTTGAAGCAATTGAACCCCTCTGTGGTAAGCACCTATATTTACTCTCAACCTTTGATAGCCACAATTGTAGCATTGTTCTTGAAGCAGGATGAAATTGATGCAATAAAAATCATTTCTGCCACATTGATCTTCATAGGTGTATACTTAGTAAGTATTCGCAAAAAAGTAGCTTCTCCAAATGCCTAAATTTGAACTCAAATTTTTTTAGCATGATACATTCCATGACGGGTTACGGCAATGCAAAAGGTGAGGTTGCAGGGAGGAAAGTGAGCATTCAACTCAAATCACTCAACAGCAAACAAGCCGACATTAGCATTAAACTGCCATCCTTGTTCAAAGAATATGAACTAGATTTAAGGAAACGTATCAGTGATGCCCTCGGACGAGGAAAAATAGAAATGTACCTCAATATTGAAGCGTCAGAAGAAAAGGCTAGTCAGCAAATCAATAAAGCCGTCTTTAAGAATTACTATACCCAACTGAAAGAAGTTCTGACTGAACTGAATGAAGAGGAGGCAAAGATTGCCAATATGGTTGTTCAGTTTCCTGAGGTGTTACAAACCACAGAAGACAAGTTAGACGAGAATGATCGTTTAGCCATCGAGTATGTCTTGGATGAAGCCATTTTTGAATTAAAAACCTTTAGAAAAAAAGAAGGTAATTCCCTCTTTGAGGACCTCAAGCAACACATCACGACCATTCAATCTTTGATGACTAAGATTACCTTCATGGAAAAAGAACGTCTCCCCATTGTACGTGAACGTCTATTAAAAAACCTAGAAGAATCAGGTCAAAAGGAGAAAATTGACAAAGATCGTTTTGAACAAGAAGTGATATACTATACCGAGAAGTATGACATTTCCGAGGAAAAAGTGCGGCTGAAAACGCATTGTGATTATTTTCTTGAAATTTTAAATGCAGATCCCGGTCAAGGGAAAAAATTGGGCTTTGTGAGTCAAGAAATGGGCAGGGAGATCAATACATTGGGATCGAAGGCCAACCATTCTGGCATGCAAAAAGTAGTGGTACAGATGAAAGATGAATTGGAGAAAATTAAAGAACAAGTGCTAAATGTCTATTGATGGGTAAATGCATAATCTTTTCAGCCCCCTCAGGTGCAGGAAAAACAACCTTGGTGAAGCATTTGTTGAGTCAGATACCTGAATTGTCTTTTTCCATTTCTGCTTGCACAAGAAAGAAGCGGGGCAATGAAGTAGATGGCAAAGACTACTATTTTTTAGAAATGGATGCCTTTAAAAAACGCATTCAAGAAGATGCATTTGTGGAATGGGAAGAGGTGTACATTGATCATTATTACGGAACTCTTAAATCAGAAATTGTGCGCATCTGGAAAGCAGGAAAGACAGTGATTTTTGATGTTGATGTTGTTGGAGGACTAAATCTAAAAAAATATTTTGGAAAGCAGGCCTTTGCGGTTTTTGTGATGCCTCCAGACATGGTCACCTTGGAGAAAAGGTTACGCGGAAGGGCGACAGATCAAGAAGATAAAATCGCACAAAGATTGAAAAAGGCAAAAGAAGAAATTGAGACTGCACATCAGTTTGATTACATATTAAAAAACCACGATTTGGATTTGGCAAAAAAAGAAAGCTACAAAATAGTCACTGAATTTATAAAATCATGAGCGTTGCAAAAAAAATAGGCTTGTTTTTTGGGACCTACAATCCAGTGCATGTAGGCCATATGGTGATTGCCAATTACATGGTTGAATTTACTGATCTAGAACAAATATGGATGATCGTTACTCCTCAAAATCCTTTTAAGCAAAAGGAATCTATGCTAAAGGATTACGACCGTTTGCACCTTGTAAAATTGGCCATTGGTGAGGACCTAAATCTGCGGGCATCTGACATTGAATTCAGTCTACCTCAACCGAACTATACCATAGATACGCTCACCTATCTTAGAGAAAAATTCCCTGAAAAAGAATTTGCCTTGATCATGGGTGCTGACAATCTCAACCATTTTCACAAATGGAAAAACCATAGTGTAATCATCGAAAATCATGAATTATATGTCTACCCTCGTATGGAATCTAACAACGGTGGAGATTTAAGACAGCATTATAAGGTAAACTATGTGGAAGCGCCAGTAATGAAAGTGTCCTCTTCTTTCATTCGAAAAGCCATTGCTGAAGGCAAAAAAGTACAGCATTTTATGCCAAAAGCAGTTGCAGTATATGTTGAGGAAATGAATTTATTCAAATAGGCGACTATACTAAATCCTCGAGCAGACCTTCAAGAATTTTCAGTCCATCCGTATTTCCCAATTCTGGATCTGCAGCGCGCTCGGGATGCGGCATCATCCCAAACACATTCCTTTCAGCATTGCAAACACCTGCAATGTTCTGGACAGAGCCATTTGGGTTTGATTCAGGGCTGATGTTTCCTGCTTCGTCGCAATAGTGGTAGATTACCTGGTCATTTGCTACAATCTCATTCAATAAGTCTTCGGGGGCATAAAAGCGACCCTCTGCATGTGCAATGGGTATTTTTAATACTGTGTTTACATCTACCTTTTGGTTGATCAAAGAGGCATTGTTTGCCGCCTTGAGGAAAGTATTCTTGCACATAAATTTTTGATGGTCATTGTGCAACAAGGTCCCTGGCAACAATTGTGATTCGCATAAAATTTGAAAGCCATTGCATATTCCTAAAACATACCCACCCCTATTTGCATGATGCATCACTTCTTTCATGATTGGAGAATAATTGGCAATGGCTCCTGAACGCAAATAATCTCCATAAGAAAAGCCCCCAGGCAAGACAACAAAATCCACGCCTTTAAGGTCTGTTTCTTTGTGCCACAAACGTTCTACAGTTAAACCCATTATATGCTCTAGCACATAAATCATGTCCTGATCACAGTTTGAGCCAGGAAAGGTAATTACGCCAAATCTCATTACAATGCATTTTGGGTCAAAAGTAATCAAATCACAAAGCTTGTCTCTTAGAAATTAGAGCAAATCAAACAGCAAAATCGAATATGTGGCAATGAGGAGAATTTCCATTAAAAACTTAAGCCTTGAAGCTTTATATAGGCCTGCAATAAAAGCAGAGGAAATAAGTCCAGTAGGTATGATGAATATAGGATGTTTGAAGAAAAATAAAAATGAAAAAATGGCCCAGCTTAGAAAAATGATCGTCAACTGATTTCTTTGATTTACAACGAGGTTTGCTCGTTTTATATGAGCTGAAATAGCTCCGATAAATGATAAAACAAGCAATCCCACTGTGGTACTGTCCGACAAGACAACTCCAATCGTCATGAAATTTATACTATTCCTAGAAAGTAGGTCATTGTGGATGAAATTAGGATTTAGATCAAACAAATACGCAACTCCAAAATAATAGATCAATGGTAAAACAAATCCAATCAAAAGATTGAGCGTGTTTCTTATTGACAGTGGCCTCAATATAATAGCACCACAAAACAACAATATTACCATGGCTCCATTTGGCAGATAAATAAGTGTAGCAATGCCTGCGAATAAGGCGGACTTAAAAAGAAAAGAAGAAATTTCAGCTTGATTGTGAATTTGGAGCAGTACTATTAGGCTTAAGACATTGAATAAAAAAGTAAAAACTACTTCAACATTCAACAAAATATACGGTTCATAGGCCATGAACATTGAGAATATAAAGGCCAATTGATGCAAGGAAACCTCTAATACTTGGCTTTTTTTCAAGGCATTGTAGAACAACAGTAGTGTTGCTACAAGCGTACAAACACTCAACCCTATTCTCCAAGCATTCTTTAGCCGAAGCACATAAATTGAATCTAACTGATGATAGTCATCAAAAGAATAAGCCTTAAACATTGCAAAAGTGGCGAATACAATAGCGAGCAGAAATACTAGACCGGGGAGCAAACTATGTTTGCGAAAGGTGTTTGGAATTTGTCGCATTAATAATAAAGCTTAAGTAGTCTCAAGAAGGTCAAGTTTTAATACTTTTGTGCAAGATAAAAAATGATATTTTATATGAAATGGAATGATATTGTTTACGGCATTGGTGATTTTCTAGAAATGACCTTTCAAGTTTTTCATGCACTTGGAAACGTGCCAAATATTATTTTTACCTTAGTCATCTTTGGTGGCCTTATTTATTGGCTCAGAGAACTTGTTAAATACAAAGCAGCAGCCAAGAGAACAGGCGGTGTCGAGTGATTCAATTCAACAGCACGTCCAATCCAATATCTTTCCTAAAGGTTTTACCTTCAAAATTTACTTGTTCACAATTCTTATAGCATTGAGCGAGAGCTTCTTTCAATGTGTTTTCGACTGAAGTCACGGCCAACACCCTTCCTCCATTTGTACTGATGGACTCTCCTTCAGTCTTTGTCCCCGCATGAAAAATTAATGCTGAATTGATATTATCCAGGCCTTCAATGGTATAGCCTTTATGATAACTCTCTGGATACCCCTTTGAGACCAAGATTACCGTTGCTGCAGCTTCTTTTTTATGTTTTATCTTAATGCTATCTAGTGACCCTCTAGCAGCAGCATCAAGCAGCTGTAACAAATCAGCATCAATTCTTGGCATTACTACTTCTGTTTCTGGATCACCCATGCGCACATTGTACTCAATTACGAATGGCTCTCTATCAACGATCATCAATCCAATAAAGATAAACCCGCAATAATGTACCTTGTCGGCCTTTAGACCTTCGATGGTTCTCTTTATGATCTTTTCCTCAATCTTATGCATTAATGATTGGCTTGCAAAGGGCACAGGAGAAACCGCTCCCATTCCTCCAGTATTTAACCCAGTATCCCCTTCTCCAATGCGTTTGTAATCTTTTGCTTCGGGCAACAGTTTGTAATGGTTTCCATCACTCAATACAAAGACTGACATTTCAATGCCATCTAAATATTCTTCAATGACCACTGTGGATGATGCTACTCCAAATTTTTGATTCTCTAACATAGAGCGCAATTCATCCTTCGCCTCATGAATATGATCAATGATCAGAACCCCTTTCCCGGCAGCTAAGCCATCGGCCTTTAAAACATATGGCGGTTCTATTTCATTTAAAAATTGTTGAGCCTCAGCTAACTGGCCCTTAGAAAATGACTTGTGTCTTGCAGTAGGTATTCCATACCTGTTCATAAATGACTTTGCAAAGTCTTTACTTCCCTCTAGTAGTGCACCACTTTTGTCTGGTCCAATAATCCTTAGTTTATTCAAAGAATCATCTGCCCTTAAAAAATCGACAATACCTTCTACCAAAGGTGCTTCTGGACCGATGACCAATAAGTCAATTTGATGTTCTTTAATTGCATCGGCAATCAAGGGGAAATTGAGAATGTCGAGATTGAGATTGGTTCCCACTTGCTCCGTTCCAGGATTTCCTGGAGCCACGAACAATTGGTCCAATGTATGACTTTGACTTATTTTCCAAGCGATAGCATGCTCTCGTCCGCCTGAGCCAAGAATTAAAACTCTCATGATAGTGTTAGGTCCATTTTTAGGGTATTAATCGTCCAAGTCTCTGTACTCGCCAGATATCCATTTAACATAACGCTTGTCGTATGCAAACCCTGTTTTATCGTCCACAAGATACAACATAGCAGCAGGAGGCAATACTGAATGATCTAGTCCTTCTTGATCAAGACGAAACAATTCAATGTCTAATTGAAAAAAGTAGCGACCTTGTTCTATCTTTTCTGATTGCCCTACTACCGCAATGGACTTTCTAACATAGCCTTTCTTCTTGAAGGACACATTGTAGACTGAGCCTAAATCAAGATCTACCTTATACACACCGTTTCTTTCCGTAGAATCGGTTAAAAACAATTCGTTGTCTTTATACACTTCAATTACCACATTAGGTATGCGTACTTTCTGATTCTCAACACGCCCTTGAAGTGTAAGTACACCTTTTTGGGCAAACAGAATGCTCGAAGAACCAACAAAGAGGAGCAATAGTACTGTGCGCATATTGTGCAATTTATAAACCAAGTAAAACCTCTTCAGGAGATTTTCCTCCAAAAATGATTTTCGTTGGATTTTCTATCATATCTTTTACCTTCACAAGGAAACTTACTGATTCTTTACCATCGATAATACGGTGATCGTAGGATAAGGCTACATACATAATCGGCCTCACGACAACTTCACCGTCTACTACGACTGCACGCTCTACGATGTTGTGCATTCCAAGTATGGCAGATTGTGGTGGGTTAATGATAGGCGTGCTCATCATGGAACCGAAAACTCCACCGTTGGTAATGGTAAAAGTTCCTCCTGTCATCTCTTCCAACGAAAGTTTGCCATCTCTTGCTTTGACAGCTAAACGCTTGATTTCAGATTCAATCTCTGCAAAATTCATTTGCTCTGCGTTGCGCAATACCGGAACCATCAATCCTTTAGGACTACTGACCGCAATTCCTACATCTGCATAATCATGGTATACAATTTCGTTGCCGTCAATCATTGCATTTACAGCAGGAAAATGATTTAAGGCCTCTGTGACTGCTTTAGTGAAGAACGACATAAAGCCCAAGTTAACATCGTATTGTGTTCTAAATTGTTCCTTCATTTTTGACCGCAAAGCCATAACATTGCTCATGTCTATCTCATTGAATGTCGTCAACATTGCCGTTTCATTCTTCACTGAAACTAAACGTTCAGCTACCTTACGCCGCAACGAACTCATCTTTTGGCGGTCTTGATCTCTTGTGCCGCCCCAACCTTTTGCAGTGGCTGGGTTGATGCCAGCTGCCATAGCATTGACAACATCTTTTTTGGTAATGCGCCCCGAATGTCCAGTTCCATTAACATCTTCAGGAGAAATTTTATTTGTCTCCATCATTTTCTTTGCTAGCGGCGATGCATTCGCTACAATTTTTTCCTTAGCTACTTGAGGTAAGTTTTCATTCTTGGTTTCTTTTGCAATTGCTTTTTCTTCGGCTCGAACAGCTTTTTCGGGACTCTTGGCCTTGGCCGGCGCCTTTGCCTTGGTGTCTATTTCTGCAATCACATCACCCACGGCTAAAGTGTCTCCTTCCTCGGCCTTAAAAGAAATGGTACCGCTGGCTGTTGCAGTTAGTTCAAGTGTTGCCTTGTCAGAGTCAATCTCTGCAATTACATCATCTATATTTACGTAATCTCCTTCTGAAACTGTCCATGATGCTAAATCTACTTCGGAAATGGACTCTCCAGGACTTGGAACTTTAACTTCTTCCATAATGAATTTTAGTTATTTCGAATGTATCAATGAGTGAGCCAACATTTCATCGATAATGCCTTGCTGGCGGTTTGAGAATACTTTTGAAGAGCCAGAGGCCGGGCTTGCACTTGCAAATCTACTGATCAAACTCCACTGGGCCCCTTGGTTTGTGGTCGTCTTAATGTACCTCCACGCACCCATGTTTTCTGGTTCTTCTTGTATCCACAACAATTTTTCTAGGTTTCTATATCTTTTCACTAAGGCATCAAATTGTGCTTGCGGAAATGGATATAACTGCTCTATGCGAACAATTGCAATGTCCATAGCCTCTTGTTTATTGCGAGCGTTGCTCAGTTCATAATAAAGTTTTCCCGAACAACAAACAAGGGTATTTACCTCAGATGCTTTTACTTCTGAATCGTCAATTATTTCTTGAAAACCTCCGTTTGTAAGGGAGTCAATTTTAGAAACTGCATCAGGATGACGCAATAGACTCTTAGGTGTCATGATGATCAAAGGTGTTCTGAAAGGCCGCTTTAATTGCCGTCTTAGCACATGGAAAAAGTTTGCAGGGGTGGTACAATTGACCACTTGCATGTTTCTATCAGCACTCAATGTAAGGTACCGCTCCAGTCGTGCACTTGAGTGCTCTGCGCCTTGACCTTCATAGCCATGGGGCAAATACAAAACCAAGCCACTTTTGCTCATCCATTTATCTTCCGCACTGCTGAGAAACTGATCTATAATGATCTGTGCCCCATTGTTAAAATCTCCAAATTGTGCTTCCCATACAATCAAGCCGTTGGGCGTTGCCATAGAATAACCGTATTCAAATCCAAGCACTCCATACTCAGAAAGCAGTGAATTGTATATATGAAATCTTGCTTGTTTTTTACTTATGTGCTGAAGTGGAATGTACTCTTCTTCTGATTCCTCAACTTTTAAGACCGCATGGCGGTGTGAGAATGTACCTCGCTCAACATCCTGTCCGGTGATTCTTACTGGGTGACCTTCTTCTAACAGAGAGCCATAAGCAAGTGTTTCCGCCATACCCCAGTCCAATTGACCAGCGCCTTCCATCCTTCGCTTACGGTCTTCTAGCAATTTAGCCGACTTTCTGAAAAAAGGCTTATCTGAAGGAAGTGTCGTAACCGCTTTGGCTATATTCTCCAGTATTTTCCTGCCAACAGCAGTTTTCGGTGAGGATTCAAAGTCCTCGTCCTTGGAGGCCCGTATTCCGTCCCAAGTCTTTTCGAGGAAATGGGTGATAAATGCCTTATCAATCTCTTTGGAATCTGTCAATCGATCCTGAAGAAGCTGGTTAAAAACATCTTTATTTTTCAGGGCTTCATCCTTAGTTATTAATCCTTTATTGATCAAGTGCTCCAAATAAATTTCACGTGGATTGGGGTGTTTTGCAATTGCTTTGTACAATATTGGTTGGGTGAACCTTGGCTCATCTCCCTCGTTGTGGCCATATTTTCGGTAACACAATAGGTCCACAAATACATCCTTTTTGAATTTATTCCTGTACTCTAGCGCCATTTTTATTGTATGCACAACTGCTTCTACATCGTCTCCATTTACATGAAAAACAGGACACAAGGTCACTTTTGCAACATCTGTACAATAGGTGCTGGATCTAGCGTCCAAATAGTTGGTGGTAAATCCAATTTGGTTATTAATTACAATGTGTATCGTACCTCCTGTGCTGTATGCTTGAAGATTGGCCATTTGGACCACTTCATATACAATTCCTTGCCCTGCTATAGAGGCATCTCCGTGAATTAAAATTGGAGCAACCTTCATTGGGTCTCCAACATAGTCATCTACTTTGGCTTTTGCTATGCCCTGCACAACTGGATCTACAGCTTCTAGGTGTGACGGATTAGGAGACATGGTGAGTTTAACAAAATTCCCATTGTCTGTCTCTATGTCACAAGAGTAGCCCAAATGATACTTTACATCTCCATCAAATAAATTGTCTTCGTATTCCTTCCCTTCAAATTCGCTAAATATGGATTCATAGGTTTTGTTAAAAATGTTGGCCAAAACATTCAATCTCCCTCTGTGTGCCATTCCCACAACAAATTCTTCAATACCCTGCTTCGCCCCCATCTCAATGATTGCATCAAGCGCAGGGATTAAAGACTCTCCCCCTTCCAATGAAAACCGCTTTTGCCCAACAAATTTTTTGTGTAAAAACTGTTCAAACATGACTGCTTGACTCAATTTTCTTAACATGTGCTTTTTTTCATCCTCGCTGAAGTTTGGACGATTGCGATGGGTCTCTAATTTTTCTTGCAACCATTGGACTTTCTCTGGTGTGCGTATGTAGCGATATTCAACACCGATTGAATTACAATAGGTCTCTTTCAGGTGCTCAACAATCTCAGAGAGGGTGGCATTTGCCAGGCCTATTTCAATCCCAGCTTTAAATTTCACATCTAAATCCGCTTTGGAAAGCCCAAAGTTTTCAATGTCGAGTGTAGGATTGTATTTTCTCCTGTCTCTAACTGGATTGGTTTTTGTGAACAGGTGACCACGCGTACGGTAGCCATTGATCAAGTTCAACACCTTGAATTCTCTGTCGAAATCTAATTGAGATTCAAATACCGCTTTAGTTTGTTTACTCTCTACTTCACCAAAATTTTTCTGGGCAAATTCGAAGCCTTGAAAAAATTTGGCCCACTCTTCCTCTACTGAAGCGGGGTCGGTTAAGAAGTTTTGGTAAAGCTGTTCAATGGCAGAAACATCTGCATTACTGAGGTAGGAAAACTTGTCCATATAAGTTTAATGTGCTGTAAGGCCTAACAAAGTTAACTAAATACTAAAGAAAATTTACTTTTGTTATGGCTTAGTTCTATTCGGTAAAAAGAACAATCAAATGGTCTGTTTGTGCGAGTATTGAGCTGTTGTATTACTTCTCTTTTGATTTGAATTTTTGACGCATCATCACTTTGTACAATTCTCTCTGGAGAATGAGTTGTGCCAAATTCTCGTAGGGGCGATCACTGTCCAACACAATTTTTAGCATTCTGTCCTCAATGTCAATTGTATAAAGCGCGTTAAAAAAGTCTCCTGATTTATTCTCTAACTGAAACTGTACATAATCCTTTAACCATTCACTTAGAGGCGCTAAGGACAATGTAGTGCTTAAATTAGGGTCTAACTGCTCTAGGCGTAAATCCTTTTCCAATTGCCTAATCAATTGCTCCATCAATGCCAATTTGTCTAGACGGTCTGGCAAAGCATTTTGAAAGAAGGGTAGATGCTGCAATGACATATTTACTTTTCTAGTGCAAACTTATTGAAGATTCAACTGTTTACTTTATCTTGGTTTTGGCCAAACAATCAAAAATGAAAATACTTATAAGCGGAGGTACAGGACTTGTTGGCAGCAGATTAACCACAATGCTCGAAGAAGAAGGACATCATGTTTGGCATCTAAGCAGAAGTCCGCAATCGAATTCAAGCAACAATACAATCGTTTGGGACACCCAAAACGGAACACTAGATGCCGAAAAATTAAAGGATGTGGACTACATTTTTCATCTTGCTGGGGCAGGTGTTGCTGACAAGGCCTGGACGAAAGCCTACAAAGACATGATTGCTGCTAGCCGCATTGACAGCACAAGACTTCTGTATAAGACCCTAAAGCTATTGAAAGATAAACCAAAAGGATTGACCTCTGCCTCAGCAGTTGGCTATTATGGCATAATGACCTCTGAAAATATTTACGTAGAAAGTGATGCTCCTGGAAGTGAATTTTTAGCAGAAACATGTGTGAATTGGGAGCGAGAGGTAGATAAACTAAGGACCTTAGGCATAAAGGTTTCCAAAATACGCATTGGTCTAGTGCTCTCAAAACGAGGTGGAGCACTCAAAGAGATTGCAAAAGCCGTAAAGTTTGGATTTGGCGCACCCCTAGGTAATGGAACTCAATACATGCCATGGATTCATCTTGATGATTTGTGCAGAATGTTTATGCATTGTATGCATCAAGAACTGGAAAATACTTTTAACGGTGTTGCTCCAGAACACATCGACAACCGTGGATTTACAAAACAACTGGCAAGGATCTTAAGGAAGCCCCTTTTCTTGCCCAATGTCCCTTCGTTTGTGTTGAAATTAATTTTAGGGGAACGTGCTCAATTGGTATTAAATGGAAGCCGAGTTTCTTCGGATAAGATTCGGAAAAATGGCTTTATTTTTAAATTTGAGACACTGAATGAGGCACTGAATGACCTTTACAATTAATTTGCCCTCACCAGGAGGGATTTTGCCAAGTCAAGAAGTGATTGCTTTTTCTCTTGTGTTGCATCAATTTGGTCCAAGGCCTCCAGCGCTAGCGTATGGTAAGCTAGCATGCATTCTCTCGTGCTTTTTTCAATGTCAAGTTTTTGAAACAAGGTCATCATCCGTTCTACTTTCAGATCGCTTTCTGCGCTACTTTGCAAGAGCATGTTCAGTTGCTCACGATCATCGTCATTTGCCTTTTCGTAGGCTTTGAGCAGTAAGAAGGTTTTTTTGTTAGCAATAATGTCTCCTCCAAGTTGTTTTCCAAAGGCTTCTGAATTAGCAAAGGCATCCAAGTAGTCGTCTTGGATTTGAAAAGCGATGCCTAAATTCAATCCAAACTGGTAGATGTTCTCTGTATCTTCTTCTGAAGCGTTTGCTAGGATGGCTCCAATTTTTAAACTGCAGCCTAACAATACCGCTGTTTTCAGGCGAATCATTTCTATGTATCTGTCAAGGCTAAGCTTGTCTGGCGCTATGTCCTCAAAATCCATATCTAATTGCTGCCCCTCACACACTTCAATTGCGGTCTGATTAAACACCTTTAAGACAAATGGGAGATGAACAGAAGAAATGTCTTCCAATTTTTGGTACACTTTAACAAAAAGTGCGTCACCCGACAAGATAGCGGTATCTCTGTCCCATTTTTCATGCACCGTTTTTTGTCCTCTTCGGAGCGGTGCTTCATCCATAATGTCGTCGTGAATCAGTGTGAAATTGTGAAAATACTCCACCGCAAGTGCGGCTTTCATGGCTTGCTGCTCATTGCCATCAAAAAGTTCGTTTGCCATTAGGCACAATACCGGCCGAATTCGTTTACCCCCTAGTCTAAGGATATAATTGATCGGTTCATAAAGCCCCTTTAATTCACCGGGAACCGGGTGTTCATTGATAAACTTATTGAATGCTCTGCCAAGGCCATGCCAATCTTCCATGCATCAAATAAAAAAATCTGGGTTTGAAATTACATTTGACAAGCCCTGCTTCAAGTCAATTGGCTTACGACCTATTAGAGCCTGCATTTTAGTAGTTTCGGGTTGTCTCCTGCTCATGTCACCTTCTTTTAAAGGCGGCAAATGTCTTATTTGAGAAGTCGAAGCAGAAATCTCAATGATCAATTTGGCTAAATCAATTACAGTGTATTCAACATCAGAGCCAATGTTGACAACATCATTGATGCACTCATCTTGAAGAAATGCATTGACGCATGCTTGTACGTTATCTTCAATGAAACAAAACGTCCTTGTTTGCATTCCGTCTCCATAAATCGTAATGTCTTTGTTCTTTAAAGCCGCAGCCACGAATTTGCTGATGACAAAATCCTTACTCTGAAAAGGTCCATAAGTATTGAAAAATCTGAAAATTGTGTACTCAAGCCCATATTCTTGGTAGTAAGATTTGAGAAATGCCTCCCCCGCATTTTTCACAATGGCATAAGGCAATCTAGAATTTAAGGGTGTTGTATGTTCATGTTGGGGAAGTTCCACAGGCTCTCCATATACCTCAGAAGAGGAGGAGAAAAACACCCGTTTCACACCGGTGTTCTTGCACAAATCAAGCACATTGCGCATTCCTTTTAAATCGTCAAGCACTTGAATGGGATTCTCCAACGTTCTTTTCACTCCGACCACTGCTGCATAATGAAAAACATAATCAAATGTATAGCTGTAAAAAATACTTGAGATGTCTACAAAATGGTTGACGTCCGCCTTAATAAATTTCAAATTGTCATTTGCCTTGACTCTCCGCTTATCTCCTGTAAGTAAATTGTCTACAATTACAACCAAGTTTTCTTTGTCCTCTGCGAGATGCCTAGCCAATGCACTGCCTACGAATCCTGCTCCTCCAGTAATTAGAATGTTTCTTTTTGCCACCTTTTCTATAATTTAAGTAAATAAGACCCATATCCACTTTTCAATAGGCTTTTTGCGAGTTTTTCCAATTGCGCTTTATCAATGAATCCCATTTTATAGGCGATTTCTTCCAAGCAGCCAATTTTTAATCCTTGTCGTTCTTCAATGACTTGAACGAACTGACTCGCCTGCATCAATGATTCAAAAGTTCCTGTATCTAACCACGCAGTTCCTCTATCAAGTATGGCCACCTGAAGCTTCCCTCGCTTCAAATATTCTTTGTTGACATCCGTAATCTCATATTCTCCTCTGGGACTTGGCTCTAAATTCTTCGCTATTTCCACCACATCATTGTCATAAAAATATAGACCTGGGACTGCAAAATTTGATTTTGGGCGTTCAGGTTTTTCTTCGATGGATACTGCTACCTGATCTTCATTGAACTCCACTACACCGTATCGCTCGGGATCTGACACATGGTAGGCATAGACGACCCCTCCATCTGGATCACTGTTGGATTGCAATAATTGAGGCATGCTACTGCCATAAAATATATTGTCGCCAAGAATAAGCGCTACTTTCTCTCTTCCTATAAATTCCTCCCCAATAACAAAGGCCTGAGCAAGACCATTGGGCACCTCTTGCACAGCATACTCAAATCGACATCCAAATTGAGTGCCGTCGCCCAATAAGCGTTTAAAACTCTCATTGTCATGAGGTGTAGTGATGATCAATATTTCTCGAATGCCTGCGTTCATTAACACTGATAAAGGATAATAAATCATCGGCTTGTCAAAAACAGGCATAAGTTGTTTACTGACTGCTAGGGTTAAAGGATGCAATCTAGTCCCAGACCCCCCTGCTAAAATAATTCCTTTCATGGACGTTGAATTATGGGTCGAAATTAAGGATTATCAGTTTCTTTGATGGGCTTGACCTCGAGCTCATCCAGCTCAATGTCGTCTTCCTCATCGATCAACTCAACAAAGGATTCTTCTTTAAACGCCTTGGTAGTCAACCAATTGTCGAACGACAGTATCAAAGAAGGCAACAATATCAAATTGGAGGCCATAGCCACCAGTAAAGTGATGGATACGAGCAAACCCAAAGCAACCGTGCCCCCAAATTCGGAAGCCGTGAATACCCCGAACCCAAAGAAGAGTACAATGGAGGTATAAATCATGCTTACCCCGGTTTCCTTGAGTGCTAAAATTGATGCCTCTTTCAAGTTCAGTGAATGGACGCTTAGTTCTTGTCTGTATTTTGCCAGATAATGTATTGTATCATCAACAGAAATTCCAAAAGCAATGCTAAAAATCAAAATGGTTGAGGGTTTGATGGATATGCCAAAGTAACCCATGATAGCGGCAGTAAAAAGCAGTGGTATCAAGTTGGGAATGAGGCTCACAAAAACCATCCGTAAAGATGAAAATAAAAAGGCCATAATGATTGCGATCAAGATGATGGCAATGCCTAAACTGAGAAAGAGATTCTTGACTAAATAGTCCGTGCCTTTTAGCCAAACCACACTGGTACCTGTATAGGTGACATTATAGCTCTCCACTGGGAAGATGGAATCAATTTTGGGTTCCAAATCATTGAGGATGGCCTCCATTCTTTTTGACCCTACATCCGCAATCTGAGCTGTAACTCTTGTCACTTGTTTACTAGTGTCCAAATAAGATTGCAAGAGATTGGTTTTCTGTTCATCATTGCCTCTTCCAATAAGGTAAGGCCCCAGAAAACTGCTCTCTTGCGGGTTGTACAATCCGTACTTGGTAGGATTGCCACCATAGTATGCTTGTCGGGCAAATTTGACTCCCTCCAAGATTGACAAAGGTTTGGAGAATTCGGGGTATTCTGCCAAGGTATTTTGTAGCCTTTCGATCCTTTTTAAAGTGGAATAAGATGTTGCTTTGCCTTTTTTCTTTGCGTCAATGGTAATCTCGAAAGGCAATACCCCGTGAAAATTGCCCTCAAAGAATTTAAGGTCAAGGTAGACGGGATCCTCACGAGGTAAATCGTCTGCAATATTTCCTGTCGTTTTTATTTTGGTAATTCCAAAAATCGATGCTCCTAAGATAATGGCCGACACGATGAAAACCGCAAGTCTGTGGTTGGTGACAATGGTTACAAGATGATTGACCACGATGTGTACCCACTGACGCTCCAAATGTTTCGTGTGTCTCTTTGTTGGTGGCTTCTGAAAACTCAAAATAATGGGCAAAAGCGTAATTGAAACAATGAATACTGAAGCAATACCAAAGGTGGCCACGATTCCAAATTCTACTAAGATTCTACTGTCTGTAAAAATAAAAGTGCCAAAGCCAAGAGAAGTAGTTGTATTGGTGAGAAAGATGGCATTGCCAATTTTATGGATGACACGCCTTAAGGCCAATATTTGATTTCCATGATGTTTATATTCTCTATGGTATTTATTCAATATGAAGATACAATTCGGAATGCCGATGACGATAATCAATGGAGGAATTAAAGAGGTAAGAATGGTGACAGTATACCCAAACATGGCCTGTATCCCCACAGACCAGACTACCCCAATCATAACTACTATCATAGAGAAAAACATTGACTTAAACGACCTAAAAAAGAGCAATAAGATGGTTGCGGTCACTGCAATGGCCAAGAGAATGAACAATTTGATCTCTCCACTTACTTTGGTAGTGTTGTTTGATCGTATATAGGGCAAACCAGAATAACGCACCCTAAGTTGCGTTTCAGATTTAAACTGTTCGATTTGAGCCATCAAATCGTCCATTAAGATACTGCGATCTTTGGTATCCAACCATTCCGTATCTAGGGTCAAAGCCATCAGCGTGGTTGAAGTGTCTGCGCTGTAAATAAAACCGCGATAAAAAGGCAATTCATAAATCCGTCGCAGAATGGTGTCTAATTCAACTTGGCTGTCCAATTCTGAATCAATTAAACGAACAGGCTCAAGTCTTTTTGGCTCAGTTTTCTTTACAAGGTCGTAGATGCTTGACATAGAAACAACTTCATTGATTCCTTCGATGACACTTAGACGATCAGACAATCGAATCCAGGCATTGAAATTTTCAAGTTGGTACAACTCCTGGTCCTGTACAGCAATGACCATAATGCTGCCTTCCTGTCCAAATTTTTCTTGAAATTGTTCAAAGACAATCAAGGTGGAATCAGTGTCTGGTAAAACCTGAGCCAACTTATAACTCATTTTTACATCTCTAGTATGGTAGCCAAAAAATGCTGTCAGCATGACCAATAAAATGATGATCACATAACGGAGTCTTAGAATGAAGCTTGAAAATTTATCCCACATAGAAACGAGCAATCCCAATGAATTGCTCTGATTTTTGAAGTTGCCTACAAATATCGAAATTAATATGCCAGTTCAAAATGGGCCGTAAAATGAATTCATTCATCTCGTCAAATGCTTTTATCTTTGACCCATGGAAGGTATCGATATTCGCATTGAAGAACTGCTTGGAATACTAGACCTGATCGGAACCTTCGTCTTTGCAGTGAGTGGGTCCATGGCGGCTTCTTCAAAGCGATTGGATCTTTTTGGAGCCTCATTTTTGGCATTCGTTACTGCAGTGGGTGGCGGCACCATCAGAGACCTTTTGATTGGAAGTTTGCCTGTGGGCTGGATGCTCGATTTGAATTATTTGTATGCGATTTTAGCAGGTGTTGGAGTCACTTATCTTTTTACTTCTATTGTTCGACGATTGCGAAAAACACTTTTTTTGTTTGATACCATCGGAATCAGTGTATTTACTATACTCGGATTGAAAAAGGCTTTGATTGTGGGCATTGACCCTGTTTTGGCTGTCATGATGGGCATGTTCTCTGCTGTATTGGGTGGTGTCATACGTGACATCCTCATCAATGAAATCCCCCTCATCTTCCGCAAAGAAATTTACGCCATGGCTTGCTTAGCCGGAGGTTGCCTCTTTTTGTTGCTTCAAAATAATGGTTTGGTCTTCCATTGGAATGTTGTGGTGACTGCCTCTGTGATTATTGCCATTCGCATTGTGGCCATTCGTTTTCACATTGGATTGGGAGGAATTGACGACAAAGACAAAAGCTTCTTCAAAAAAACACTCTAGCTTTGGTATCAACTTTGCATCAAGCCGTCAAAAATCGTTGTATGCATAAATTCCTGTTTGTCTTCCTACTGATAACCGTTTCTCTCTTAAACTTCAATTGCAAGAGCAGATCCCAAGTCGCAGAAACATCTGCTGATCCTGAAGTAAACTACGAAGCGATGTGGGACGAGGTAGAAGAAATGGAGAAAAAAGGACTGGGGAAAAAGATCATTGAACAAACAAATCTCATTCTTGAAAAAGCGATAAACGAAAATGAGACAAACCACATTTTCAAAGCACTTTCCATTCGTTCCAAACACCTCCATAGCATTGAGGAGGCATCAAGCTATAAAATCATCAACAGCTTTGAGGAAAAATTAGACTATGCTGCTGCCCCACTTAAACAATTGTTGTCTTCAGCAACAGCCGAATTGTACCATCAATACCTTCAACAAAATCGTTGGAAACTGAATGAACGAAGTGAACGTGCTGAACACACTGATGAGGACTTTAGAACCTGGTCGGCGGAAACACTGGAAAAGCGCATTGATCTTTTGTATTTGATGTCTGTAAAGGATGTTGAAACAAGCATTGAAACTCCGCTAAAGGACTATGATTATATCTTGAATATACCCTCAACTGAAGTTTTGCCGCCAAAAATGTATGATTACAGGCCATCATTGTACGACCTGCTTGTGGATCGCGCTTTAAGGCATTTTGAGCTAAGATCTACCAACACCTTTCGCCCTTCAATTACAAAAACAGATGTCTCGAAATGGTTTTCACCCATCGAAGAATACTGCACACTGCCCTTGGGCAATGATTCCTCTGCGTTCTCCCTTGTCGCATCCATTTACCAAAGCAGCATTTGTCATCATCAAGCACGAAACGAAACGGCCGCTATGGTCGATTTTGACCTTCAGCGCTTAAACTATTTTCGACGTCAAGTCCACCATCCAAGTACAGATTCAATCTTCTTGGATGCTTTGAATAAAATGAAATCGACATCTCCAGAAGAACACCAAAGTGAAGTAAATCTGGCAATTGCCCAGTTCTATTTTGAAATGGGACAGCGCTATTATTTTGCAAAAGAAGATGAAAGCCATCGATGGCATTTAAACAAAGCGCTCAAAGTGTGTCAGGAATTCCTCAACGACCCCCTTTATGGAAATAACTTTCAGCAAATAAACCGTGCAATTACTCAAGCCAATGTTCACCTGATTTCAGAATCAGTGTACACAGAAGAAGAATCCATCTTGTATTATGTGGAGTATAAAAATGTCAAAAAGCTTCATTTTAGACTCATCAAGAAGCCGCATGAATTGCCTAACAAGACACAATTGCCCCATTATGATAACCTCAGCAAGCTTTTAAAGATTCCCGCTTTAAAGGTATGGACAGAACAACTGCCTGAGGAGACAGACCACCAAACCCATGCCACCGAGCTGTTTTTAAAAGCACAAGCGCTTGGTAATTATTATTTATTGGTCTCCACCGATGAAACCTTCAAGCCTGAGCAAAGTAAAATTGCCTTTATGCATTTTCAAGTGAGCAATTTGAGCTATTTGAGCAGACAAACAAGGGCGAGAAATGAATTGGAATTTCATTTATTGGAACGAAAAACTGGAGAAAACTTGCACAATGCTAAACTGGAATTGTATCGGAATGTTCGAGACAAGAATTACACGAATTCATGGATTAAGGAAGATTCAAAAACCCCCAATGCAAAAGGAATGATCAGCCTCCAAGCAAAAGAACGAGGCGCAGTTCGCTTTTTCATCCATTCAGCTAAGGACACCCTTGTTGATTTGTCCAGTCATTACCTCTACCCCAATAATACACCAACCAATGCACAGATCAACTCTCACCTTTTTACAGACAGAAAACTGTATCGTCCAGGGCAAACCGTCCATTTCAAGGGCATAGTCACTTCTACTGAAAAGGACAACAAAAAAGCTCTTGCAAACAAGGACATTAAAGTAGGCTTGTACAATAAAAATGGAGAATTGGTCAGTAGTATGGAGCTTACAACCAATGCCTTTGGCTCCTATCATGGTAGTTTCGACCTTCCTTTAAGTGGATTGAATGGCAATTTTCGCCTTCAAGATAATTTTAGCGTTGCCAACATCAGTGTTGAGGCATACAAACGACCCACATTTGAAGTGCTGTTTGACAGTTTAGACCAATCGGTACATTTAAACACATTGGTAAACATTCGTGGGCGTGTTCAAGCATTCTCAGGCATGCCACTCAACGACTGCAAGCTCACCTACCGCATTGAGCGTAGAAACATTGTTTATCCTGTAGACTGGTATTATCGCAGCTATTTCCCACCGAGTAAACCCATCATTGTAGCGAGTGGCGGCATAACTTCTGATGCATCAGGTAAATTCTCCTTTGATTTTTTACCACAAGGGGCAAAGAAAAAAAATCAAATAACACCCAACTCATACAGCTACACCATAACGATTGAGGCTACTCATTTAAGTGGAGAAACACAGTTTGGTAAAAAGGAAATGCAATTGAGTGATCAAGCACTCTTTTTGAGTATGAACCTCAAGCAGCACACTACACTTGATGAATTGAAAGCCTTAATGATTTCTGCAAAAAACATCGAAGGCAAAGCGGTAAATACAAAAGTTAAACTCGAGCTTTTTGCATTAGAGGCTCCTCAAAAAGCATTCAAATCAAAGTATTGGGGAACAACAGACCGCAAGCATATTCCTAAAAAACAATACGCTCAATTTTTCCCTAGTTTCAGTCAAGAGAACATTAAAGGCATTGAAGACTATCCTAAAGGGACCTTAATTGCATCCTCTTCAGTCATGACGAATCAGGCATTGGATCTGTTCCGTCAAATCAAACAGGGAGCCTACCTCTTAAAAGTCAGCGCCAAAGACGCCAACGGAAAATTATTGGAGTTGGAAAAAAGAATACTATTGCATGATCTTTATTCCAATAAGACTGCACTTTCATCCTTCTTTTATCTTCATCCTTTGCAAGAGCAAGGAGATGTTGGAGATACGGTATCCATGCTCATTGGCAGCAGCTTGAACAACATTCACCTCCATTGTGAAGTCCTTCTGAAAAACAAAGTCGTAGAGTCTTTTCCACTTTTATTAAATAATGAACAGAAAACACTCTCCTTTCCCATCAAGGAAGAATACCGCGGAAATTTCACGGTGCAGTTCTATGGTGTCTATGACAATCGAACAATTCATCATCAAAACATCATCAAAGTACCCTACACCAATAAAAAACTGGATGTAAAGGTGGAGGAGATTGAAAAAGAATATGGTCCTGGCGACAAAATTACCTGGACCGTTCGCATCAAAGATGCTAAAAACCGTCTGAGAGACACAGAAATTTTAGCCGGCATGTATGACAAATCTTTGGACAAGATCAGTCCTTTTAAATGGTCCTTTTCTGTGTTTCAAGAACGCAGAACCCAGCTGCCCTGGAGGTGGAGTGATAATTTTAAATCGCAGCATCCTTCTTGGTATGGAGGAAAAACAGAGGCATATACAAGCCCTTATGTCAAGACATATCCCTCCTTAAACTGGTTTGGCTTTCATTTAGGACATTACCCCATGCACTATCGATCTGTGCAAATGATGCAAGCAGACCGTGGTAATCTCTCTAATGCTCCTCTACAACGAAAATCCGAAGAATTCATGGCGGCTGATGACAATGCCGCTGTTTCAAAAGAATCTCCTGAGGCCATCCATTACCGATCCGACTTCAATGAAACAGCCTTTTTCTTCCCCATGCTCAGAACCGATAAAGAAGGAAAAGCTGAACTCACATTTGAATTGCCTGAAAGCATCGGGAAATGGAAACTTCAATTGTTGGCCCATTCCAAAGATTTAAGCAGTGCCCTGATCACTAAAGAGATTGTCAGCAAAAAGGCCCTGAGCGTACAATTGAATGCACCACGATTTATGCGATCTGGAGATACCCTTCATCTGAATGCAGTGATCAACAATGACACTAAAGCCAAACTGAGGGCTACTGCCAACATTCAGTTCTTGGATGCACATACTGAAACTCCCTTAGACATTCTTGAGGCAACACATCGTTTGAAAAAGGTTGATGTGCCTGCTCAACAAAACAAAAAAGTAAGTTGGACGATTGTGGTGCCTGAAGGAATGGCGCATTTGATGTATCGACTAAGCGCCAATGCCACTGATGTGACCGATGGTGAAGAAGGGATTATCCCCATTCTTAGCAACAAAAGTCTGGTGACAGAAAGTGTACCGCTTAACCTTAACCCTGAACAAAGCAAAAAGATCGTTTATTCGAAATTCATCAACAGTCTCAAGGATGCCACCATAAAACAGAAATCTTACACCTTAGAATTTACTTCCAATCCGGCTTGGTATGCAGTGCAAGCATTGCCCTATTTGAGCAGTCCTGAACATCCTAGCAGCGAACAAATCTTCAAGCAGTATTTTGCCAATAAATTGGCCCGAATGCTTGTAGAGGCAAATCCTCAGATAGAACGCATCTATGCACAGTGGAAATCGTCGAATGCAGAAGCACTGCAATCCAAGCTTCAGAGCAATGAGGAATTGAAGAGCATTCACATTCAAGAAAGCCCATGGCAACAAAAGGCCTTGAGCGAAACCGCCCAAAAAAGAAGATTGGCCGCCCTCTTTAACAGCAACCAAAATGACTATTTAGAAAAAGAAGCACTGGAGAAGTTGAGTGCCAACCAATTGCCGAACGGTGCGTGGTCTTGGTTTAAAGGCATGCGGCCCAACCGATACATTACCCAAGACATCTTAAGCGGTTTAGGGCAGTTGGTCCAATTAAAGGTGTTGAATGAAAAAGAACCCATGATTCAAGATGCGATCAGTTACCTCGACGATGAAATGAAGACCGCTTACCTCAAACTCAAAGAAAAACATCGATTAGAGGAACATCGATTAAGTGGTTTAGAAATTCAATACCTCTATTGCAGAAGCTATTTTGGTGAAACAGTCGTCAAGCATCATGAGGCCTTTCAATTTTACATCGACAAGGCCCAATCTCAATGGGTAGATGCCAATTTACAAGACAAAGCAAGCATTGCGCTCAGTTTTAAACGACTTTATGGAGATGCAGACATTAGCCATAAAATATTGAATTCTTTGATTGACCACGCCCTTTTGGAAGAAGACAATGGAATGTATTGGAAAGCCAATACAGCCTATTCGTGGAAACGTTCTCAAATTGAAGTACACGCCTTGATGATTGAGCTCTTTGAGCAAATGAATGCGCAACAAGAATACATCGATGGACTGAAAAAATGGTTGCTGAAAAACAAGCAATCCCACGTTTGGGAAAGCAATGCTTCCACCGCTGCGGCTTGTTATGCCCTCTTGATGAACGGAGACTTGCTTTCTACCACCTCTATGTCAACCATCGCCGTGGGTGGAACAATCGTTTCGGAAGACAATGACACAGAAGCCGGTAGCGGCTACCTGAAAAAAACATGGTCTGCAGGAGAAATAAATGCTAGACTCGGAGAAGTAGACATACAACATAAAGGGAGCACTGCGGCATGGGGAGCATTGCATTGGCAGTACGAACAAGCTTCCAATTTGGTAGAGGCATCTGCCCATGGCCCATTGATTCTTGAAAAAAGCATGTACAAAGTAGCGGTTGAAAACAACAAAGAAGTCTTGTTACCCATTGTAGAAAATCAAGCCCAGTTGGGCGATCGCTTGCGCATTCAATTGAGGGTGAAGACAGACCAAGATTTTGAATTTGTCCACCTCAAAGATGAAAGGGCTGCAGCTTTTGAGCCCACTGCAGTCTTGTCTGGCCATCAATGGAAGGAAGGTTTGGGCTATTATTTCAGCACCAAAGATGCCTCGACACATTTCTTTATCGACTATTTGCCCAAAGGCATTTACCTGCTTTCATACGATGTATGGTTAACGCAAGAGGGAAGATTTACCTCTGGCCTGAGCAGTATTCAGAGTCAATATGCACCAGAGTTTAATGCACACAGTGCTGCCCCTGAAATCAAGGTGTTGGCCCCTTAAAATTGCATGGGTTATATTTGTCCTAAACAAAACCATTCCTATGAAAAAAATCATCCCCATCGCTGTTCTTGGCCTTTCTATTTTCTTGGCCGCTTGTGAAAACAGCAGTACAACGAATGACACAGAAGAAAGTACAGAAGCAGTAGAAGAAACAAAAGCCGCCGCCAATATGGAGGCCTTGGATTTGAGTGAATACGGTATGCCTGCGACAATTCCCATTCCAGATGCTTCCAAAGGCAAGGCAGAAGTAAACATGACCGATTGGGGCAGCCTCGAAATACGTGTAGGCAACCGCTACGGCATTGAATTGGTGCCTTATGGCATGAGCGTAGCCGAAGTGAAGGCCGAATTGGAAAGTGACTTGGTCTATGAAATCAACTTTATTGAGGCTACTGATCAATTGTTGTTTTATGAAAAGCAAATCAAGGACAGCGACATTGCTCCTGAATACCACTTTTTCTTTACGGCAGAAATGCAAGGAGACATCGTAGAAATTAAAAGCTTGGGCGAAGCCTACAGCAAAGGCGCTGTAGAAGCCATGATTGCTTCAGCAAAAAGCTTTGCAGCCAATTAAAAAAACACAGTTTATTTAAAAAGCCGTCCATAGTGACGGCTTTTTTTGTGCAGAAATGATTTAAAAAACAGGTATTTATACTCTAGTAAAAGAATTTTCTTCTGTATATGTTTGTATTTATTCACTTCAAACAAAGATAAACCATGAAATCATTCTTACCTCTTATATTCTCTCTATTATTTATACCTATTATTGCAAAAGCCTCAGGGAATAATTCTGGAGTCGATTGCGCTAACGCCACATTAATAACTGAAGGTGTGCCTTACAGTCATGTTTTTCAAGACCAGCAAACCAATATTTTCTTTGAATATGTGCCCAATATAGATACCCTACTATACACAGATACCACAGTATTGACAGTTGCCGAGGACAATTCTTCTAACCTTTCTTTAAATATTTTAAGTGAGATCAAAGTTTATGAGAAGCTAAGTTGTGGGAATTTATTATTAGTGCACACTAAAACAATGGTTGAAGATGAATTTATTGAAGCCAATGAGCTAATAACAAATAAGTTAGAGAACGGGAAAACATATCTCATAGATCTAGACCGAAGTGGTATGGGCAATCTTCAGTTGACAAATTTCCAGTTTAATATAAACAGTTGACAAATTTCCAGTTTAATATAAATCAATTAATTATAAGTCCTGCATGTGATAATATTAAAACTTGTGGCAGTTTACTTGGAAATGGAACATTTGAATATACTAGAAAAAATATAGTTGGATTGCGATCAGCCCCATTTGATGCAAATAATGTTTGTCTTTGGGAAAGTGCTGCTGGATCTTCTGATTATGTGAATGTCCCCAGTTGTACAAACCAAAACGCATTGGCGAGGTTGTATTATAAAAGAGTAAAAGTTAACCCTAATTGTTCTGGTGGAAATTGTGCTATGACAACATCATCTGAAGCACTCGTAAATCGATTATTGACTGTAACTGATATAGGTAAACAGTATAGCTTTAATATTGATTTAGCAATTAATGGAGGTGGAGGTTGTGTTGGAGCAAGTTGTAATGTTTCACAGCCTGATAATGTGTTTGTTGTTCTAACAAATGAAACCAATATTACCAATATAGGATTTCCTCGAAATAAAAATGTACACAATACCCCAGGGCAAGTGATAGCAACAATCCCAGGAAATCAATTGACCTGTAATTTCCAAACTTTTTCTTTCATTACGCCTGCTGTTAATGACAATTACAATAGACTTTTGATATACAATACAATGTGGACGCCCTCTGGTATGGGATTTTATACATTATTAGACAATGTTACTTTGGTAGAAACCAATTATCAAGCAAAGGTTCAAATACCTGATGGTTCAGATGCATCATGGTTATTTACAAATGTCAATTCTCAAGGCTCTACAATAAGTGATGAAAAGTTTGAAGTTCTTGGTGAGTTGATCATTAATTCTGATGTAACCTTTGAAGATTGTGATTTTACCATGTCAGAGGGAGCAAAGATTACCGTTAACAATGGGGCTCACTTAATTTTTCAGAATACGGATGATGTTGAAAACTTCATAGAAACGTGTGATCCTGATAAATTTTGGGATAAAATTCATGTTCAAAACTCTCAAGGAGGTGGTGCAAGATTGACCATAAATGGAACAAACGCCAATGGCGATAGAAGATTCCGAATATCAAATGCCACAGAAGCCATTTCAATTGATGGATTTCCAGATATTTTGGTTGATGGTGTAATCTTCGACAGAAATAAAAATGCAATTAGAAAATATGGAAATACCTTATTAGTTGGATCAATAGGTACATCCATCGATGTAAAAAACTCAGAGTTTAAATGCAGTCTTCCATTGCTAGATGCTAATAGTCAATTGTTTTACCCAGACCACAGTATAATTATTGAACAGAGTGCTTTATATGGGCTAACTTATGATGTAATTATTGGTGAAAATACCATTACTAAACCAACGAATGTGAATCAATTTTATGGGACAGGTGGAAGTGTTAAAGTGGATGAATCTGATGTTTTAGTAAGACACAATGAATTTTATGATTTCGCTGATCCCTTGTATGGACCAGACATCAAAGATGTGGCTGTGGAAGCATATGGATTTAATGAATACACTACACTATTGGGTAACTCTATTAGTTTTAGTGTGCTAAATAATGTCTTCGTTGACAATGAAAGATGCGTTTTAGTTTTTGATAATACACATTCAGAGATAAGCGAGAATATTGTAAATAAGGATGGTTCTTCATATTATGGAAGTAGTTTAACTGATGATAATTTTGTGGTAGTTACCGCTAATTTTGGAGCTGTAACAATTTCCGGAAATGAAATCTATAATGTGACTATGGGCATAGGTGTTTACAATTCTGTAAATGTAGATATATTTGATAATGTCCTCGATATGGAAGTGCAAGCAGGTAGCACATACACCTCTAAATTCAACCATTATTCGACAGGGATTTCTGTAATCAATTATCTCTTAGGTACAACAGCGAGCATAGATGTGTCAGGCAATGAGATCAAACATGCTAAAATTGGAATAGACGCTTTCTTTACTGAAGCTACAATTAGATCTAACGATATTCTCGATTTAAACGATGAGACTGCCGCTAGTGGAGGTTGCTTCCCATTTACCTGTCCACCAAGTCCAGCTTATGGGATAAGAGTTTTAAACACCGCAAACGGCTACACCGTTGAAAAAAACAAAGTAGAGTTAGACCTTATTAAATATACTTTTTCTTCGCCCAACACTGACCCAAGGGTAATTGGTATATCAATAGAAAATACTGCGAATCCGAGTGGGGTTGAATCTGTGGTAAATTGTAATTCTGCACAGCACACAGGCATAGGGCTAAGATTTAGTGGAAGCAACGATGTTGATACCGAAGTTGAAAGAAATTTGATGAAAGCTAATTACTATGGTTTTGTATTGGCAAATAATGGCTTTATTGGAGATGTTGGAGCAAGCGGAACGGCTGCGGATAATGAATGGGAAGGTACTTTTGGTTTTAGTAATACCTACGCTGATAATAGTGATGGAAGTAATTGTACCTTATTTGTACAAAACACAAACCCTTACAATCCATCAATTGACGTTAACTTAGACCAAAACAATGGAATTGCTTTGTCTAAGGACAATAGCGGAAATTCAGCAAGTTCTACAGGTTGTACTACTTACAGGCGTTTAAAAGGTGGAAATACCCCGTCAACAACAGGAATCAATACCAACATTAACACAAGCCGACAGTTTTTAAAAGGCAAGCCAACTTATATGGTAAATGCAGGAGATTCTGCTTTACGATTGAGCCGACAGCTCTTGTATTGGCAGTTGAGCAGAGATTCTGTTTTAAGGAACGATACAGCTTGGAAGCCTTTTGCAGATAGTGTAAGAAATACGGCAATGGGTAAGGCAATGGGCAAAAATACAAGGTCAATCAGTCGAACAGCTTTAGACCACTTTGACCAAGATATTTTAACGGTTGAAACGATAGAAGAAAAAGTAAAGCGAGGAGATACCTTGAGTAGAAATGATTCTATTGATTTGTATCGTATTGCTGCTCTCTGTCCGTATTATGATGGAATTGCGGTTTATTTTGCTCGTGGAGTTTTAATGCGAATGGGAGTAATGACAGGCGTTAATGATTGTGAGATAACACCAAAGCAAACTGCCAAACCTTTTAAAAGGCTAAAGAATGTTGAAAATGATTTTAATTTATATCCTAACCCGAATTTATATCCTAACCCGACCAAAGGAGAAGTTAATTTACAGTATATTGTTGAAGCAGATGAAGTGCTAATCTTCGAATTGTTTGATGTATTGGGCAAAAAACAAAGAACAATAAGATTAAGAGAAGGACAATTGCACCGAATTAATGTAAGCAAGCTAAATACAGGAATTTACTTTTATCGTTTAAGCGGAACTGATGGAGTGTTGAGAAGCGGTAAATTAATGGTTGAATAAAATGAGAAGGTTTAAACTGATAGTTCTTTTAGTATTCTGTGCGTTGCAAAGCAATGCACAGAATTTAATCCCAAATCCAAGTTTTGAGGATACTACAACCATTCAATTTGGAACAATTTATTTTGATAAATGGAAAACTCCCACAAAAGGAAGTCCTGATTTTTTTAGCCCTTACAATAGTCCAAGCGTAATAGATGTACCAAGCAATTTTGTTGGTTATCAAGAAGCAAAAACAGGAGTAGCATATTCAGGAATACTAATATATTCTTTATATCGAAATAATGATAGCAAGCGGTTCAGGGAGTATTTACAAAACAAGTTAAAAAAACCTTTGGTGCAAGATAGTTTATATTGCTTGCAACTCTACGTTTCTTTAGCAGATTCACAATTGTTTGCTTCAAAAAACAAATTAGGTGTTTACTTTTCTCAAAATCAAGTTGGCTCAAACGATTTTTTTTACTTGCCTGTTCAACCTCAAATAATGGTATCGCCCGATACTTTTATTACCGAAAAAGAAAGGTGGGTAGCATACAATTTTGAATACCAAGCACAAGGTGGAGAAGAATACATTACCATTGGAAATTTTACCGATTCAACCGAAGTTGATACGTTAAATGTAGGTGGTGGTTCAGATATAATTGACAGAGCAACATATTATTATTTGGATGATATTTATTTAGGGCATTGTGATAGTGTGCCATTAGATACGCCCAACGGTTTAGGTGAAAATACTTTGAACAGTAGAATTAAAGTTTACCCTAACCCAACAAAAGAGCAGTTGTTTATCAGCTATGAAGGTAAGGAGAAACTGCAAATACAGCTTTACAACTTAGTTGGGCAAACTGTTGAGAGCAGACAGCAGCAGACAAACAACCAAATCCAATTATCAGTTGGTCATTTACCAAAGGGCATTTATTTGTTAGAGATTATTGCAGACCAAAAGCGAGTAAGCAGAAAGATAATTAAGCAGTAGATTGAAATCTATAATGTGACTATGGGCATAGGTGTTTACAATTCAGTAAATGTAGGTATATTGGATAATGTCCTCGATATGGAAGTTCAATCAGGCAGCACATACACCTCTAAATTCAACCATTATTCGACAGGGATTTCTGTAATCAATTATCTCTTAGGTACAACAGCTAGCATAGATGTGTCAGGCAATGAGATCAAACATGCTAGGAATGGAATAGTTGCGCAATTTACAGCCGCAGATATTGAAAACAATGAGATTTATGATTTAAATGACCGAGTAATTCCACCTGACCCTTTTTGTTTTCCTTTTTGCAATGACAATCCTCCTTCTTACGGCATTAGGGCTATAAATACAGAGGGTGGATACATCTTAAAGGAAAATAAAGTGCAGTTGGATTTAAGCCAATACAGTACTTCCCCAAATACCAATGAACTAATTATGGGAATCGTGCTTGAAAATACATTGAGCGCGAATGCAAATGCTTCTCAAGTGAATTGCAATAAAGTTGAGGGTACAGGCATAGGTTTGCGATTTGTTGGACGGCATGAACCAAATACGGAAGTGGTTAAAAATAGCCTGAAAGATCATCAATTAGGTTTCGTTTTATCCAATAATGGTTTTATTGGAAATGTTGACGATAACGGCAACGCTTCGGACAATCGTTGGGATTGGATAACAACCGGAACCAATATGAGACATACATATGCTGATCGTTCAAATGGAGATTTATGTTCGCTACATGTACGAAATGTGCAACCCTTTCCAACTTATTTTAATCCAATTATAGACATATCAGCTGATTATACTGGTGCAAATGCTTCTGCAATATTTGAATGGACCAACTTAAATCCAAGTCAAAATGCTTGTAATCTACCATTAAGAATAAAATCTGGATCGAATCCACAATTGCCCAAGAATAAAATTAAAGTCTCCTCCAAACAATTGATCAAAAAAAAATCAAAGGATATTGTTTTTGCACCAGACAGTGCTTGGAGACTCAACAAGCAATTGCTTTATTGGCAATTAAACAATGATTCAACCTTATTGACAGATAGCCTTTGGAAGAATTTTAGTGACAGTATGAAAAATACGGCTTTGGGCAAAGCATTAGGAAAAAACAATCGAGCAATTGGTAGAGCAGTTCATCATATAGATAGAAATGTAGAGGATGTCTCATCAATTCAAAAACAATGGTTAAAGAGCGATTCGTTATCCAAAGCTGATTTAAATACATTAAATCGTATTGCACGATTATGTCCCTTTTATGATGGATTAGGGGTATATCAAGCAAGAGCAATTTTAGAACAGATGGGATTTTCTATGGTGGTCAATGAATGTGAATTGACAAAAAAACGTAAATCAAACCAATTCTTAAGGCTTAAGTATAAGGCATCGTCTGAATTTGCAATTTATCCTAATCCGGCAAATGAAGTGTTACATTTAAGTTATGAAGTTGAAGATAATAATTTCATCAAATTGGATGTAATTGATTTATTGGGTAGGACTAAAACAAGTTCTTTCCTAAAAAAGGGATCAACACACTCAATAGAAGTATCCGAATTGCAACCAGGATTGCACCTTATACGTTTAATGAAAGGTGACCAATTATTGGAAATTGAAAAAATTATGATTGAATAATGTTAAAAAGCATTCTCTATATCTTAATGTGTATGGGCTTATTTAGTAATGCTCAATCGCAAAACATAATTCAAAATGGGTCTTTTGAAGATACTGCAAGATCGGGACTTGGTACTTTAAAATCTAATCATTGGGGCACACCTACTGTTGGCAGTACCCCTGATTTTTTTCACTCGAGCAGAGCATCTACACTATACAGAGTCCCACAAAATTATAGTGGTTTTCAGAATGCAATAGATGGAAATGCATATTTCGGAATAATGGGTTATGATTTATTCTTGAGCGAAACAAGGGAGTATATCCAAAATGAATTTGCTGATTCTTTAAAGAAAGACAGTTCGTATTGTTTTCAAATGTATGTGAGTTTGGCTGACTCAATGACTTATGCAATAAAAAATAATCTAGGAGTATTTTTTAGTAATAATAAACTAAAACTAAATTTACTACATTTAAGAATAGACACAATGCCTCAAATCGAATTTAATGACAGTAGTCATTTTACGGAAAAGAACCAATGGGTTAAATTAAGTGGTGCTTACACTGCCCAAGGAGGCGAACGATTCTTGAGCATTGGTGTATTTAAAACAGATTCTTTGCTAGATACACTTTTTGTTGGAGGCGGGAGCGATGTTACCTTTAACAAGACCTATTACTACATCGATGATGTATGGTTAAGCCATTGTGATAGCTTGCCTAGAGATACTGGAGCGGTGGGATTGCAAGAATTACCTCACAAACAGAAGGGTCTATTAGTGTACCCCAATCCTGTTCGTCAATACTTTAGCCTGTCCTTTGAAGTGAGTTCAACGCCCACATTCCAATTATTCAACAGCCTTGGTCAGCAATTTGAAATTAGCTATGAGACCACATTAAATGGCTTCCGTTTTAGTGCAGATCATTTACCTAAAGGCTTATATGTATTGCAGATAAATTTTGCTGATGGTCAGGTATCTGCTCAAAAATTTGTCAAAACAGAATGAAAAAAATTGCCTCAATACTTTTAATTGTGTTTTCGTTTTTGGTATCAGCGAGAGCTCAAGACTCTCTTGTTCTTGGCAATATTGTAGTCTCACAAATAGACAGTGGAGATTTCCAGCCTTTCTTTACAGATATTCCTTTATTCTATCAGTACAAACTTCGATTTATATCAGAATGTCGCAATAATTCCAACGATACCCTATCTGACTTGAAGATTACTCATAAACTTGTCACTAGAGATACACTCGACAGCCTCCGAACAACCTTTAATCGGACAATTTTGATAAATGACACATTATTTCCAAAATCTTCTTTTTCACACAATTCCGACAGTATTTTTGAATTTATTTGTAAAGGAAACTATTGGTATAGAGTAATTATAGAATCACACCTTAATTCCTACATTGACTCATCTGAATGTTTTTTTAGCGTAAGTGATACGACGCTCAGTAAGGATTTTAGTGATTTTACCTCTAGCACAGGACCTAGTTTTTATTCAGATACAATCAACGGTGTATTTGGTGGAGATACTATTGGAGACAGATTTGGCACCCTATTCCAATTTATTGATGATCCATATCGTGCCAGTGCCAGTTTTTGCTTTTCTAACTGTAGAACCCCGACTACATTAAGTATATATATTACCAATGATTCATCAAATATTGGCATCTCAATTGTTCCTAAAATATGGTCATACAATGAAGACAGTTTAGGAAATAAAAATGAGGTTGGAATAGAACTAATGTCTAGCTTTATTCCAATAGCAATAACTGCTGCAGACTTGGGCAAATGGAAAGCTTTTGATTTTAATGTAGGATCACTTACAACTAGGGATTTAAGAGCTGGGGAAAAGTTTGTTGCTGGGTGGGAAACTACCTCAAGAACATCAACAAATAATAATCTAATAGTAGCTCTTGATACGGGGGCAATTGACCTCCAACCATCAAAAACTTCTTATGTAATGTTTGGTCATGCCACTAATGCAGGGTGGATGGCAATTGATGATTTACCTGCTGTTCGAGTGAATTTTGGTCGTCAATATTCTGGATTATTTACATGTACTTATGTCGATTCTACAAATGAGACTCCAGATGATAGAGATATTACATTCATGCTCTATCCCAATCCAGTAAACAACTATTTCTTCTTGGAGACGGTATCAAAATCAACAGCTGCCTTTCAATTGTTCAATGTGATGGGGCAACAATTTCCGATGCAGGCAGAGAAAACTGCCAGTGGCTTTCGTTTTGATGCAGCGCATTTGCCCAAAGGGCTGTACTTTTTGCAGCTTGCAGGATAAGAGTCCAAGGCAGTGAAGTTGATTAAAGAATAAGGTGGGATTGCCATCTTGCTTAAGTTGTGTTGACCAAAAGTCCTCCCCATTAAGATTGCTTCTTATCCTTCGATTCATTAGTCGCTCCTTAAAAATATTTTTTTCTAAATAAATTAAACTCTCCCTTGAGCAGTAAAAAATTTCAAAAAGAGACTTCCTCTTTTAATTTTTCCATCATCTTCTTTAGGTTCCACCCTGCCACAGATAAAAAGGCATTTATTTGTAATGAATTAGCACCATGTAGGTAGTTTTGTACCATTCTAAATTGAAATTTTAGATGACCTATAACCGGCTCGATAGCTGCTCTTCTTCTAAATTTTTTCTTTTTTACTCACTTTTGATACTCACTATCTCGTTTGCATCTCTACCATGTATTTTTACTGAATAACAGAATATTTTTTCAACTCCCTATTCTCCGATTCTTTTTCTAAAATGTACAAAGTCACTAGGGTCTCAAGGAGTTGTATTGGAAGTGTGATTCCCCGGTAAAGAATTGCATGTGGGGATTCATTTTCCAAGACTCAGCTAAAGTTTCATCTCCTAAATTGTAGATGCGTTTCAGTAGTAAACAACCTACCATAAAGCGAACAGGCATAGAGGCTCTGCCTCTTTCGAGTAAAACTTAGCAAACTCTTTATCAAAGTACGACCATTCAATTTTGTTAGCCAATAGAACAAGCTCAGGGTTCATGTCAACAAAATCAATCAGCAATGGACGAAAAAATTCTCCTTGAAGATTCTCCTCAGAATTTCCTTTCAAATTGCAAGATCTTATAGGCAATTTAATCAATTTCTTGCAATCAAAAACTGTAAAATCTCAGATGATTTAAACATTAATTTATTGATAATTATCTTTTTAGGATATTTTTAAGGAGCGACTAATTATGATTTCTAACTTTTAACAGTTGTGGGCCCTGCTGGGCTTCCACCTCCATTTCATTGCGTCGGATAAACTTCTCGCTTCCAAATAATACAAAATAAAATCTCCTAGCCTTTTTGGCTAGGAGATTTCCATTTTGTGGGCCCTGCTGGGCTCGAACCAGCGACCACCTGATTATGAGTCAGGTGCTCTAACCAACTGAGCTAAGGGCCCTGCAAAAAAATTGCGTAGACAAGATTACGAAAAATCGCTGTATTCCTTTATCCATGCTTTGAAATATCGATAAGACCATTAAATTTGAAACATGAGCCAAGCTGCTTTTTTAAATGAGGGGGATCAGATACGCATCATCAGTACCGCAAGGAAGATTTCTCAAGATGAATTGACTCCAGCAATTCGAATGCTCAAGTCTTGGGGTTTAAAAGTCAGCTTAGGAGAAAACATACAGGCAGTATCTCATCAATTTGCAGGGACAAAAGCACAGAGACAGCATGATTTGCAAACTGCCTTAGATGACCCTAATGTAAAGGCCATACTTTGTGCACGTGGTGGTTACGGTACGATTCAATTGATCGATGAATTGGACTTCACTGCATTCAGAATTCATCCAAAATGGCTGATAGGTTATAGTGATATCACAGCATTGCACAATCACATAAACCAAAATTTTGGGATTGAAACTTTGCATGCCACCATGCCGATCAATTTTCCCATTGACACTATAGAAAACAAAAGCACCCAAAGTTTAAAAGACAGCTTGTTCGGCGTAAATCAGACCTATGAATTTGAAGCAAAGTCACCTTCATTGTTGAATTTTGAAAGCCTCGAAGGGAGATTATATGGGGGAAATTTGTCGATAATTTACAGCTTAACAGGTACCTCTTCTCAGCTCAAAAAAGAGAATTCCATTCTCTTTTTTGAAGATCTTGATGAATATTTGTATCACATTGACCGCATGCTAATGAACTTAAGGAGGGCCGGATTATTCAATGGATGTAAAGCGGTCATTGTTGGAGGAATGAGTGATATGAATGACAATACAGTTCCTTATGGTGCAACAGCTGAAGAGATCATAAAAGAGAATTTAGAGGAATATGGCATTCCAGTTATATTCGGCTTTCCCGCTGGGCATGTGGAGCCAAACTTAGCGCTGCGAATGGGCGCAAAGGTTCGGCTAGAAAATAAAAATGGGCAGATAAAACTTGTTTTCAATGGCAGAGCATAATGAGATTGGAGAAAGGGGAGAACATCTTGCAGCAAACTATTTAATTCAAAGTGGTTATACGATTCTTGAACGCAATTGGCGATTTCATAAATCAGAGATTGACATCATTGCACAATATGAACATCAATTGGTCATTGTAGAAGTCAAAAGCAGGAGCTCTGTTCTTCACCAGCAACCCTATGAGGCAGTTACTAGAGCAAAGCAAAGTCATTTGATCTCAGCAACCAATGCCTATATCGAAGAAAAAGAGTGTGCTTTAGATTGTCGTTTTGATGTTATCAGCATTGTTTTTGACAAAAGAGAAAGCTCTCACTCCATAAAGCACATTCAGGAGGCATTTTCGCCATGACTTAAAACAAACTGCTAAATTGACACAGCAAACCAATCAAAAAGCCAAAAAGTAATTGACCAAAGTTGTGTGCATTTAATGCATAGCGTGCGGAAGCTACAGCTCCTGAAACAACCAAAGCTACAATTATCAAAAAAGTGGTGTCAATGCTAAATTTTAAGGCCACAACTATCAGCATACCACAGATCCCCCCCAAACCACAAAGATGTGCACTTATCTTTTGATTGAGCGTAGCAAACACAAACAACAATAACAAAGAGATAATTGCAGCCCTGAAAATGGCCAAATAAAAGGCGGGGAAATTGATCTGGTAGAGAAGATAATAGGTGAAAAAATAAAAAAGTGAGATGATAAAATAGGGAACTATACGCTCTTTTGCTTCATGCATTTCAAACGATTTGATCCACCCTTTTCGTTTTAAAAAGCTGCTTATTAGAAGTGGGGCCACCACTAGATTTACAATCAGCACCAAATAGGTGTAATTGAAATATTCTTCAGTTAGTCGATAGTTCAAATAAATAGGTAAGTGAAAGAGCACCACCATACTCATTAAACTTCCAAATATGGGATGAAACAAATAAGAGAGAAATTGGGAGATGAGCCGCATTACAATTCTTTACGCAATCGAGCGACAGGAATATTCAATTGCTCACGATATTTGGCAACAGTTCTTCGTGCAATGTT
>PAVT01000009.1 GCA_002713165.1 Verrucomicrobiota bacterium | reverse complement strand
GAGTCCTCAATGATTTTAAACAGTTTGGAACAGTTAAAATTAGGCACAACGCTTAGCTCGGAGGAAGATATTGAACATTTTGAGGATATTGGAAATTCGGATCACAAGGAGCGAAATATGCTATGGGCAGTTCTAATCATCAATTTTACTTTCTTCATCATTGAATTGCTCTATGGTTGGTTATCTAACTCCATGGGTTTAATTGCCGATTCTTTAGATATGTTGGCAGATTCATTGGTTTACGGATTGAGCTTAATGGCAGTCGGAAGCACTTTAACTAAAAAGAAAAAGGTAGCTAAATGGAGTGGCTATTTTCAAATTTTATTGGCGTTGATCGGAGTAGCTGAGTTATTTAGAAGAGTCTTTGTAAGCTCGATAATACCTGAATTTAGAGAAATGATAGGAATTTCATTTCTTGCCCTGATTGCCAACTCTATTTGCCTGTACCTTATTCAAAAATCGAAAAGTAAAGAGGCTCATATGCAAGCATCCGCCATTTTTACATCCAACGACATCATAATAAACACAGGAGTTATCGTTGCAGGAGCTTTAGTCTATTTTACCCAAAGTAAATATCCTGACTTAGTTATAGGGCTAATCATTTTTGCAATTGTAGTGAGGGGAGCGATCAGGATTTTGAAATTGGGTAGATAATTTTATTCAACAAACAGATGTGTTGCAATTATCAGATGATCTCATAGATAAACGAAAAGCGGTTGTCGGATATTTTCAGGAACCCATTTTTCTATGGCAAGATCGTCAACACCCTTTTAAAGGGAGAGATCGTTAAAGGAAAGCACTAGCCTTTGGTTTCTCCGTAAGATTTCTTGAAAGTTAATGAGATATTGAAGGGTAAATTGCAAAAGTGCTCGAACTCAAAAGATATGGGTGTTCATTTACGCTAAAACGTTTTGTTTCTTGCTCAGATTGTGGTAGGCCAACAACAGGATATTTGGTAAAAACTATAAAACTCTAATACTATAAGTGCAGAAAAAAAAGGCTGTAAAGACAATAGGAGTCAAAACAAAATGCATCTACAATTTGAGGAATTTCTAAAGTGGTTTGAAGTAAATAAGGCGGTGGCTGACCACATTAAGCTAGGGATGAATTTTATCTTTGAGAAATTCAATGAAAGTACCAAGGTTGAAGTAGAACGCTACGAAAAGTAACTTACTGAGATTAACAGAAAAATAGATCAATTTGAGCATCGTTTTGTAGAAGGGGAGATCAATTAGTTTCTATCCGAGAAGTACAGTCAAAAATTTGCGACTGAGAAATGGGAATTAGAGCAGATTATATAGAAATCATCATTTGAGAGTTTGAACCTTGAAAATTATATCAAATGGGTGGTTAGCTTTAGCCAGAACCTCTCGTCAACTTGGACTTCAAGCAATCATGTGAAAAGTGAAATACTTCAAGAACTTATATTTCCCGTAGGAATCAGCTATGAGTGGGAACACAATGAATTTCGAACCGAGAGAATAAACATTCTATCCATGCCAATCCCATATTTATGCAAGGGACTGGATTAAAATAAAAATCGGCTTGACAACAGCATATTGTGTCAATCCGATTTGGTGAGTCATACTGGATTCGAACCAGTGACCCCTAGCCTGTCAAGCTAGTGCTCTGAACCAACTGAGCTAATGACTCATGTTCGACAAAATTATGAAAATGCTAACGATAATAAATCTTGTTTATATGCTTTCTGGGTTCTTTGTCTTGAGGATGTTTTTCTTCAATCAAGTAAGGGACTTGATCCTCTTGTTCATAGAAGTAGATAAAAGTCCTGTTCAGGATTTCATCTCGGTATTCCATCACTTTTGCCAACCTTGCCTTGGTGTCATATTCAAACGAAGTGTAACTTCTTTGATTTACAGTTTGTAAGAGTTTTTGGTCCTTATCGTATAGATACCTTGTATCTCCTTGTTTAATCCGTTTATAGAATTTATTCAATATGATGCAATTGTAGCGGTCACACCATCCATTTTTTAGGATAGTCAACCAATTAATGGTCCACGAATCTTCCCAATAAGGACTGATAATATCATATTTGAACAAGACGAATTTAGTCTTCGAGTAATAATATTCATCTATTTTAATTTCATCAGAGAGCATGGTCATATCGAGCATATTGTTTGATTTGTCTCTCCTTGGTCTACTAATGTATCCCCTAGTTAATTTGGAAATCTGATTTGTGTAACTGCCTCCTTTCCCTTGCATATGGAATCCGACTTGATCTCCTTCCCAATAGATGGAATCTAAGTGAAATTCTCTACTATTTTGGTAATAGCTTTTGGTCAATAGCCCATTATTGTTGTAGTGCATTCTTCTTGTTTGTTGAACATTGGCTGTAGAATATTGCTGGAAGCTTTGTTCTATTTTTTTAATGTTCTTACTTGCATAGGCGTAATCAATATGATTGTTGAGGAAAGATTGCGTGATAATCTTGTTGTTAAATTGATAGAGGTTAAAGTTTTCAAGGTTAGTTTCTTTTAGGTCCTTATTTGGGATTGAAGCATAAGGATGTCCTTTCATGAAAATGTTATTTAATTCAGTAGAGTTCAATCCAATTTGTATGTCAAACTCATCTACAGGGAAAAGACCTTCTATGGCTTCTGGGAAACGAACCATTAGGTTGACACCACTCCAATAATACTCATAGGAATGGAGCAACGGATTTGAAAAAAAATTCGAAAGTCCATTATACAAATCGATGTAATTGGTGTCTAAATCTTGTTCACCAAGCAAAGGTGCAGCACCATATATTCGGTGGTAAGCCATTTTATCAAGTGGTAAATCATTGGTCAAGGATTCCCATTTATTTGCAATGGCTTTTTTCAAGGACAATGGATCGATGAGCGACTTTGAAGAATTAAGGGATGAAAATTCTTTTTTGTTTAAATCAAGTATGTGAAATTCTTTTAGGTCCATTTCTCCTTCGCTGTCAAAATCTTGGAATTCAAAAAGCGCCAATTCTGCAAAAGTTAATTTGCCATCCATGAGGGAGATGGGTACTAAAGAAAGATCCGTAATCAGCACCTTCGGCATTTCATAGACGTACGAATAGTCATCGTATTCTTCCAACATTTGTGAAGCCTTTCTGATCCATAACCATCGTTTTTTGGCCTTTTCATTGATGGCTTGTGCATAGGAGGAATCATTCCATTTCTTAAGAAAAAAGGGTTGTAGTTCTTCTGTTCTATACTTCTCTAAAGTGCTATCCAAAAAACTAAAAAAGCCATAGTCTATTTCTTCATAAGCGTTTAGCTTTGGAAATGCTCTCTCTTCGTACTGACTTTTAGATTTTAAGACAAGGCTGTCACTATGCATTAAATCAAAAATTGTTTCACCTTGAGCATGCGCAAGGATTGAAATTGCCATGAGGCATATAACGATCATGTACCTATTCATGGCGCAATATTTATGAAGGAGATTCTCAGCATGTTTTGGTCCTTTACATAATCAAGTTGAACATGTTGTAATCCTGAAACTTTCAGTGCCTTTTCTAGTTCTTTTATTGAAATCAACTTGGCATTACTTTCTTCGTCATTGATTTCAAAACTTTTGCTGTCCACAAATTTCGCAGCCAAATAAAATACGCCGCCAGTCCATACATCATTGATGATCAATAAGTCTGATTTGAGCTTGAAATTAGCCTTTAAATAGGTGATTCGACTTTCTAAGGTGGTAAAATATACCCCTGTAACAGGAGTTTCTTTTAAGGCATCGATGGATTCTTGAGTAAGTATATTACTGTTTTCAGTATTATATTCATCGGTTAACTGTCCAATATATTTGTTGCCATGGTAAATGTTGTGTGCGGAAAAGAAATCCATCAAGGACATATGTCCAACCAACATTGCTGAGCCATGATCTATACTAATATTGCCTATTGATATTGGATCAAAGCAGAACGTTCTCTTTAATGCGTCAATTTCAACATGTTTGATGCTATTTAAAGCCAACCTATTGGTAGATATCCGAAGACTAATTTGATCCTCAGCTTGATTTTGGATGGCAAAACTAGAATGGAAAACAAAATCAAAGGTGGGTTGATGAAAGGTAATCTCACGGTGGTAGCTTTTTTCATCTAGTCGATAAAACAAGTGATTGGTATTGTAAAATCCCTTTGTTTGGCAAGCATTAATTACGAGGTGATTTTCTGGGCGTGAGGCAAAAGGTAGACGAAGCTTTTTAAACATGGAAATTTCAAAATTCCCATGGGTACCCAACTGTCTTATGTTAGAAGCAAATATGTCTGAGTATTCAGTAGAATCGAGATCAAGTAGAAAATCAAAATTGTATCGCTTGTAATTCCTGTACTTGAATACAAAATTCAAGGTAGGGATATAACTTCTGCTTCCAATTGCTCTTGCTGTATCCTGGCAAGCACAGTGTGAGGTGTCTGGCGCAACGCTAATTCTTCCATTCTTGTAAAACTCTGTTTCTGTTTGATCGCCTCGGTTTATTTTCCACCAGCCCTCCTTTTCTCCTTTCTTCATGGTACCCTCTAATCGCAATCTGCCATCTTCAAAATAAGAGATCAAATAACCGTCTTGAAGTCCATTCGTGTAGGAGCATCGTGTTGACAATTGACCGTTTTTAAAATAAACTTCTTCTTGGCCTTCTTTTACGCCATCCCTAGTGGTGTAATCAAAATACAACTGACCATTTTCATAATAAGTTTTTATGGTATATATGTTTGAGTCTTTGTTTACAAGCCGTTTGTCGGTAGTTAAAGTCCCATCTTCCATCCATGTTTTATTGATGCCTTTTTTCTGATGAATCAATGCCTTTTGTTGGCCATTGGAATACCGCTCTTCTTTAAAAATTTCCTTGCCTAAACTATCTAGAATTGATTTTTGATAATTATTAGCACCATCTCTGTAAGTATAAATCTTCGACTTCCCTGGTCCTTTTTTTTGATACATTAGGGTATCCCCCTTGAGATTCAGTTGATAAAAAAGTTCACCAATTTCACTAGCCTCCATCTGTGCGAACAAGGCAAGCTGTCCATTTGGATAGAAGAGTTTAAAATTATTTTCGATGAGTTTGTCTTTAAAGCTGACTTCTATTCTAGGTTTTTTGCTGAGGTAGGTCGTTTTATAAGTTTTGTTTTTTAAGTTGGTTTTATAAAGGTCAAAAGAGCTTGGCTCCGAAAAGTATGTTTCATAATTAGCGACCTTCGTGTTACTTCCACTGATCTTTATTTGTTGAGCATCTTTATACCATTCCACCGAGATGTCGGCATTGTGTTGATCTCTATAACGCAATAGGTAGGGGCTGCCATTTATGAAGAAACGTTCTTCCAAATGCGGAATACCAAGCGAGAACGTTTCAGAGCGCACAATTCCATTCTCGTAGAATACAACTTCCCAGCGATGCCGTTCAATATTGTATGCTCTTCTATACAATCTGCCATCTTCGGTATAATACCCCTTATAAAGGCTGCCTCCTTGTTCGTTGGCATAGGTCTCAAAAATGACTTTACCTTCTTCGTTGAATCGCTTTTGCCATCCTGTTTGTTCAATTCTAGTAGATCCATTCCAATTCGTGATTTCAGAAAAATAAAAGTCCTCCTTAAGTTTTCCGTTCTCATGATAAGAGTTGTAGTGCCCAAACCATTTATCATTTTTAGAGTATCCTTTGCTCGCCAGCTTCCCGTTGGAGAAATAGGTCTCAAAAGGACCATTGCGTTTTCCATCGATATAATGTTCTTTGCTTGTTAATTGGCCTTCAATATATCTTTCGACTTTTCCATGAGGTAGGTATCTTGGATAGCCATTCACCCATGTTACTTTCTCTTCCTGATAGAGTGTTAATTTTCCATTAATGTCGTAGGAGCGTGAAACCCTTGAGGTGTCGTTCAAGAATTTACTTTCAGTCGACAATTGTCCATCTTGTCTCCACCGTTTTAAATTCCCGGTGGATTTACCAAGCTTAAATTCTTCTTCACTTTGTTTGTTTCCGTTATCATAATATTGAAGGACTACCCCATCAACCATATTGGTGTATTTCACATTATCAATGAGGGTGTCTTCATAAATGTGCCTTACAGATCGAAGTAGGCCATTGGCGTGGTATTCTTCTTTTTTTCCAGATAGTTTCCCCTTGTGGTAATGCACTTTGCCTTGAATTATCCCAAAATTGTTGTAGAACAACCATAGCCCTTCACGAAGATCATTTCTAAAACGTCCACTTTGAGCGATCTTGCCATTGTAGTGGTAATAGTCACCCAATCCTTCCAGTACACTTTTATCTTCACCGTCAATGCTAACGATGGTATAATTCAGCTTTTGCTGAAGGTTCCCATTGTTGGAATATTTCAAGTACTTCCCATTGCGCAAATTATCAGTGAAGTTTTCTTCGATTTCTAATTTGCCAGTGGAGGCATAGGTTTTAGATAATCCATTCAACTGCTCATTAATAAACTCCTGAGATTTTAATGGTTTACCGTACTGGCTGAATTCCGATACCTTTTTATAAGCATCTCTCTGTTCGATGATCTTAAAAATATTCCCATTCGAATGATACAAAGTGTCTATGTTTTGAGCACACTGTGCGGCAGGCAAAAGAAGAAGTATAAAAGAGTAGAGGAGGCACTTCATTGAGGTTAAATTAGGGTTTTAGATCGGTAAATCAGGAAATAATTTAATTCTCAATAGGGAAGCACTGCGACAAAAAAAGCCGCAACATTTGTTGCGGCTATCGTGGGCGATGAGAGATTCGAACTCCCGACCCCTTGGGTGTAAACCAAGTGCTCTGAACCAACTGAGCTAATCGCCCTTTTTTTAAGGAGTGCAAATATACATTATTTCGCTTTTGAGTCAATCGTAAACAAAAAAAATTAGAGGGCTTCTGCAACTACAAAAGTGCTACCACCAATGTATATCATGTCTTCTTTATTGGCTGTGCTCTGAGCTTCTTCATAGGCTTTTTTTACACTTTCGTATGAGGTAAAAGTCACACCTCTCTTTTTGGCTAACTCAGTTAATTCTTTCAAAGGCAAAGCACGCGGAATATTGGCTTGTGTCAAATAGTAGTGAGCATCTTTTGGAAAAAGATAAAATAATTCTTCGAAATTTTTATCATTGACAAAGCCGATGACCAGATGTAAGGTTTTCTTAGGAATTGAGTTTATCTGTCTAACACTACCCTTTAATCCATTTTCATTGTGTGCGATATCTGCCACAGTGTATGGAGCAGTGGATAGTATTTCCCATCGCCCGCGCAAAGCGGTATTGATCACAACCGATTTTAGTCCCTTCAACAGTTGAGGATAACTGATCCTCCAACCCATACTCCTCAACTGCCTCCAAGCCCAATACACTGTTTGAAGGTTTTCTTTCTGGTAAGCCCCTTTAAGATCTGTTGACAATCCCTCTACAATTGGCTGATGCTGTGAAAAATGAATGGGGGCCTTTTCTTGAGCAGCCTTCTGAATGAAAATCTCTGCTTGACCAGAATCATTCCCAATGATCACTGGAGTTTCACTTTTAATTATTCCAGCCTTCTCGAAAGCAATTTTGTCTAAAGTTCCACCCAATACATCAATATGGTCAAAACTCACATTCGTAATCACTGAAAGTTCTGGAGAAAGAATGTTTGTAGAGTCTAAGCGACCTCCAAGGCCTGTTTCTATGATTGCAATGTCGACTTTTTGCGTGCCAAAATGATCAAAAGCCAAAGCCACCGTCCATTCAAAGAAGGAAGGTCGGATTGTATTGAACTTTTCTTGGTAGCGCTCTACAAATCCAACGACTTCATTTTCTTCAATCATTTTGCCATTAATGCGAATCCGCTCTCTGAAATCTTTTAAGTGTGGTGAGGTATAAAGCCCAGTTTTGTATCCAGCTTCTTGAAATACAGAAGCCAACATGTGTGCCGTAGACCCTTTACCATTAGTGCCGGCAATGTGAATGGATTTGATGGAGTTCTGAGGCTCATTTAATATGGAACACAATGCACGAATGTTGCCTAAATCCTTTTTATATGCTCTTTTCCCTTCACGTTGAAAAATAGGCAGTTGCTTAAAAAGATAATCTAGCGTTTCTTGATAATTTCTCAATTCAGGATAAAGGTGAAGGTCATTTGGCCTTTTTGTTGTTCAGCAGCATCTGGATTGGCACTAAATTTAGTTTGCATGGCTGCATCCCTCGCTTTCTTGTATAAGGTTGAATTAGTTGTTGTTGATCCTCTTGCTCCTGGCGTTGCCCTCAGCACTTTCCCGTTTTGATCCACAATGATGTCAACAACAACTGTTCCCTCATGGGGAGAATCGTCCCTTATCACAGGCTCCTTCAGCATTTTTCTTCCACTGAGAGTGTAACGTAAACCGTCACCACTACCTCCACCCACATAATTTTTACTGTTCGGATCTCCATCAAGATCACCTTGGTTCCCTCTTTGGTTTGTGGTTCCATCACCCCCAGCGGGTTGACTGTTCTTATTCTTCCACTTGTCTAAAGCTTTGCTCAAGTTTTTATCTGGTTTGGGTTCTTCTTTTTTCTCTTCAATTACCTCCTCTTTTTTCTCCTCCTTTTTCTCCATGGCCGGGGCTTCTTCACTGCTTTGAGTCATCAGTTCTTCTTGAACGTTTTCAGCTGGTGATGTTTCACTTTGTTCTGATTCTGTTTCTTCTTGAACTTGCTCAGTAAGTTGGCTTTCATTGGGGCTTTGTTTGCCGAAATCTGTTGTTCCAAAATTGATGGTGATGCCTTCTTCCTCCGGTGGTGGATCTAAATAGGTCAATCCAAAGAATGCAAACCAAAACAGTAACAATACATGAATTGCGATGGTGACGATAACCCCCTCCTTCTTATGTTCTTCTTGAGCAAGTTCCATCAATTATGCAGGTTTTGTGGCCAACACCATTTTGAATTTATTTCGGTTGGCAATGTCCATTACCTTCACCACTTCCTCGATGGCGACGGTTTTGTCTACGTGTAAAATGATTGAGTTTTCTGGATTGCCAGACATGCGCTGAAGTAAAATACTTTCTAATGCGTTAAAATTTACAGCTTGATCTTCAACGTAATAAAGTAATTCAGCAGATATAGATACTGAGACTGTCTGGGGTGCCAATGTTTTACTTGAGCTGGATGGCAATAGCAATTTAAGGGCATTTGGACTCACCAGTGTGGAGGTCAGCATAAAGAAAATGAGCAATAAGAATACGATGTCCGTCATGGAGGACATGTTGAAATTTGGACTGACTTTATTTCTACTTTTAATTCCCATTATTTAGCAGGTTCGTTTAAGATGTCTAAAAATTCAGTCGTTCTTGCTTCCATTTTAAACACTACCTTTTCCACTTTAGCCACCAATAGGTTGTAGCCAATGTAGGCAACAATGCCAACAATTAATCCTGCAACGGTAGTGACCATAGCGGTATAGATTCCTTCTGACAACATTTCCACATCTATATTTCCGCCTGCAGAAGCCATTTGATGAAAGGCCAAGATCATGCCTATTACAGTGCCTAAGAATCCAATCATAGGAGCAGCCCCTGATATTGTTGCGAGTGTTGCTAAGTTTTTTTCAAGCTTGAACAATTCCAATTTTCCGGTATTTTCAATTGCTGTGCCAATGTCGCTCAATGGTTTACCTATACGGTTTACACCTTTTTCTATCATTTTGGATATGGGAGTTGGGGTAGACTTACAGAGTGATTTGGCTGCTTCTAGTTTACCATCATGGATAAAATCCTTGATCTCATTCATGAAATTTGTGTCTTCTTTTGCCGCACTTTTGATGGTAATGTAGCGTTCTACGAATATATACACCGCAATTACTGACAACACAAAAAGAGTCAACATAACAATGATACCTCCTATACCTCCAGAAGTGATTAACTCAAGTATAGAGAGTGTTTTTTCTGTTTGTTCTGCACTGCTGCTCAAAGAGTCGGTGCCCATTTCTGGTGTATTGATTTGAAGAAAGATGGTAGACAACATGTATTCTAACTTAAATTTAGGTTTATACTAAATTAGATGTATAGGCAATCTGCCATTTGAAAATGGGCTTAACTTGTAAACAGCAAAGTGTTAGTTTTATTGCGGATTTAGGCTACTGCCAAAATATAGTAGGCTGCTCCTGCTAAGTAGCCTGCGATGGCAAAAAGGCTCATCTTTTTGAGGTACCATATAAAGTCAATGCGTTCCATGCCCATCACTGCTACGCCTGCTGCAGAGCCAATAATAAGTGCACTTCCACCTGTGCCAGCACAATAGGCAAGAAATTCCCAAAAATTACCATCCTGAAGAAAGTGTTGATAGTATTCGAAATCGTCTGCTGAGAACGCTTGAAGCATTTCAGGAGAAACAATGGGATACATCCCCATAGAAGCTGCTACAAGGGGAACATTGTCTACAATGGCAGACAATAATCCTATAACCACATTTACTGCATAGATATTCCCTATTTGCTCGTCCAATATTTTGGCCATAGAGGTAAGGTGCCCAGCAGACTGTAGACTGGAAATTGCTATGAGGATTCCTAAAAAGAAGAGAACACTCACAATGTCAATTTTTCTCAAAACTCCAATTACAGAGAGTTCTGATTTTAATTCGTGATTTTTTGATCTATGGATGACTTCTGTGACAACCCACAATACTCCAAGGCCAAACATCATGCCCATATAAGGTGGTAGATGTGTAATCGTCTTAAAAACAGGAACAAACAACAACAATGCTAAGCCAAGGAAGAAAATGAGGTTTCGCTCAAATGAAGTGGTTTTGTTGCGCATATGTTCGGTTTCTTTTGTCATTAAAGGGCGCTCAACTTCACCTTTTTGCGTGAAACTTAGATAAATTAGTGGTACGAGAATACAGATCATACTAGGAACAAATAATTCTGTAATTATGTTTACGGTTGTAATCTGTGTTCCAATCCACAGCATGGTGGTAGTGACGTCTCCAATTGGAGACCATGCGCCTCCTGCATTTGCAGCTATTATCACTAGACCTGCGAAAAACCATCGTTCTTTCTTGTCCTTCACCAATTTCCGCAATAGGGATATCATGACGATTGAGGTTGTTAAATTATCGAGTGCAGCTGAGAAAAAGAAGGTGAGGATACATACAATCCAAAGAAGTTTGACTTTATTGGTGGTCTTGATTTTGTCAGTAATCACCGCAAAACCCTCATGCGCATCGATGAGTTCTACGATGGTCATTGCTCCCAACAGGAAGAATATAATTTCTGAATGGTGAGTAAGATGATGGGCCAATTCATGCACAATAAAATGGTTCCCATGTTCAGCAATCACTGCTTTAAGATCATAATTGCTTGTAAGCCCAAAATTTTGATCAACATATGCTAGAAACTCACTGCTGTTCGCCAAAATAGAATCCATTCCAATTACGTAGGCAGTCCATCCCAATACCGCGATCAGCAAAGCAGGTGCCGCTTTGTCAATTTTTAGCGGATGTTCAAAGGCTATCATAATATAGCCTAAAATGAAAATAACAACCATTAATGTGTACATGGTGAAGTTTTAGCTTTTGTAAATTTTCTCAAGAGCAATTTCGAACGCCTTACTGGCAAAATTCACTCTTTGCTTGTTGATCTCGTGAACTTCCTCTATTGCTTTCTTTATTGTCGTTGATGTATCATAAAAAATTTCGTGGTCGGTCATCGAAGTGCTTTCAGTCATGAGGTAGGCAAACACCCGGGCCATTCCACAGTTTGATATAAAATCAGGGATAACACTCAGTTTGCCATCAGCATACTTGGCAATGGGTCCAAAAAATATTTCTGGATCCGCAAATGGCACATTAGCCCCTGCAGAGATTAGTTCTACACCTGCAGATAGCATTCTTTCCAATTGGTCTTGGGTGATCAATCTCGATGCGGCACAAGGGATAAATGCATCAGCCCTTGTGTCCCATATTTTTGCATCGACTTCATCGAATGAAAGCGATTTTTCATGAAATAATTGATTTCCATTCTTATTTAAGAAAAGGTCTTTGACCTCCTCAAAAGTGAATCCATCTTCATTGATTAACCCACATTCCCGGTCAATGATTCCAACAATTTTCGCCCCATTTTGCGCTAAATAATACGCAGCTGCAGAACCTACATTTCCCCAGCCTTGAACAATGACTTTTTTGTCCTTTAATTGATCGCCATAGATGTTGTAATAATGCCTTACAGATTCTGCAACTCCATAGCCAGTGATCATGTCTGCAATCACGTATTTGTTGTCAACTTTTGGGCTAAAGTGGGCATCTTCGATCACCTTGAGTACACCATAACGTAACTGGCCAATGCGGCTAATTTTTTCCGCTTCGGTAGGTTTAAAATGTCCATTGAACACACCTTCTTGTGGGTGCCACACTCCTGATTTTTCAGTGATTGGAATGACCTCATGAATCTCGTCAACATTCAAATCTCCCCCTGTACCATAATAACTTTTCAATAAGGGAGAGACTGCTTTGTACCACCTTTCAAGCACTCCTTGTTTTCGCGGGTCTCTTGGATCAAAATTGATGCCTGATTTTGCCCCTCCTATAGGTGGGCCCGAAACTGAAAATTTAATCTCCATGGTTTTGGCCAAAGAGGTTACCTCATGTTTGTCCAATCCTAGTCGCATTCTAGTACCACCTCCTGCAGCACCTCCTCTAAGTGAGTTGATCACTACCCAACCTTTTGCTTCTGTTTCAGGATCTTGCCATTCAAATACGATTTCTGCTTCTTTATTTTCGTATTGTTTTAATAGTTCTTCCACCCTTGATAATTTGGGTGCAAAATTATTAAAAACAATCCGCTTTATGGTGATCTATTGCTTTGAGCAGGGGGGAAGATAAATAGACCCTCCACTACTGTCGCTTTCTGCTCCTGTTATGCTCATCAAGGAGTTTTCTTCTTCACGAATTCGAAGTACACCTAAAAGGCCAAAAATTATTGCCTCCTTAAAATCGATCGTGTTCCTGTGTGGGACATGCACTCGAGGCACCTTTAATTTTATACACTCCATCAAGTAGCTATTCAGTGCTCCACCACCCGTAAACAAGATTGGATCTTGAAGATTAGATGTGTGGATAACGGTCTGTAATTGTTCTGCAACATGATGGCAAAAGGTATGCAGTTTGTCTTGAATAGGGATGGGTGCTTCGTTGAGCAGAGGGATCAGTTCTGTAAACACCCATTCCTTCCCCAAGGATTTTGGCGGTAACTTTTTGAAAAACGACAGGGAATTCAACTTTTCAAAAAGTGCTGTACTGAATTTACCACTTCTCGCTATATTACCACCTTGATCGAAAGGCAACTGAAGTTCAGTTTGACAAAGATGGTTCAAGACCATATTTACAGCACATACATCAAAACCTCTGCGTTGTGTAGTTTCGTCAAACGAAATATTGGCAATGCCTCCCAAATTGACACAAGCACCATATTCGCTAAACAATAAACGATCTCCTAAGGGTACAAGTGGAGCACCTTCTCCTCCTAGGGCCACATCTAAACTTCTAAAATCAGAGATGACTATATTCTTGCTGCTTGCCGCAATGGCAGCACCATGGCCAAGTTGAAAAGTGAACTGTAGGTCGGGTTGATGAAAAATTGTATGCCCGTGAGATGCAATGAAATCGATATCACCCAAATGGTTTTCCTTGATAAAGATTGAGGCCTGTTCACCTAGATAATGCCCATATTGAAAATGCGCTTTGATCAAAGCATTCCCATTTGCACGTTCAATTGTTGAGAGCATGTTACCTATCTCATTTGAATAATCCAAAGTCTCAGCACAAATAATAGAGTGCGTCCATTGGCTCTTTTGTGCCTTAAATTGAATGCATGCAATGTCAAGGCCATCGAGGGAAGTGCCTGACATTAATGCTATAACTTTATAGCTTTCTTTTTGTTTGTTCACCGATGCAAAAGCTTTATTTTTGCAAACCTATAAAAGAAAGACACATGAACATTGAATTGACTGAAGAACAATTGGCCGTGAGAGATGCCGCTAGAGATTTCGCTCAAAATGTATTGAAAGAGGGTGTAATCGAAAGAGATGAAACACAGACCTTTCCTGCTGAACAAGTAAAACAGTTGGCAGAACTAGGGTTTATGGGAATGATGGTGAATCCAAAATACGGTGGAGGTGGAATGGATACCGTTTCTTATGTATTGGCAATGGAAGAAATCTCGAAAGTTGATGCTTCAACCTCTGTCTGTATGTCAGTGAACAATTCATTGGTTTGCTGGGGCTTAGAGAAGTTTGGCACTGAAGAACAAAAACAAAAATATTTAGTTCCTCTGGCCAAAGGCGAAAAAATTGGTGCATTTTGCCTTTCTGAGCCTGAAGCTGGTTCGGATGCAACTTCACAAAGAACAACCGCGATAGATCATGGAGACCATTACATCCTTAATGGAACAAAAAACTGGATTACAAATGGTGGAACAGCTTCCTATTACATCGTAATAGCACAAACTGATGTTGAGAAAGGACATCGTGGGATTAATGCATTTATTGTGGAGAAAGAGTGGGAAGGATTTACTGTTGGTGCTAAAGAGAACAAACTTGGCATCCGTGGGTCTGATACACACACACTCATGTTTACTGATATAAAAGTTCCAAAAGAGAACAGGATAGGGGATGATGGATTTGGATTTAAATTTGCCATGCAAGTGCTATCTGGAGGTAGAATAGGCATTGCTGCGCAAGCCTTAGGAATTGCCTCAGGCGCTATGGAACTAGCAGTGGCCTATTCTAAGGAAAGAGAAGCATTTGGGAAACCAATTAACAAGCATCAAGCCATCGCATTTAAGATAGCTGACATGGCTACTGACATAGAAGCAGCGCGCCTTTTGTGTTTAAAGGCAGCAGATTTGAAAGATCGAGGTCAAAATTTTGATAAGGAATCTGCAATGGCAAAAGTTTTTGCATCGAAGGTGGCTATGGAAACTACCGTAGAAGCTGTTCAAGTGCATGGAGGGTATGGTTTTGTAAAAGAGTACCATGTTGAGCGCTTGATGCGGGATGCAAAGATTACTCAAATCTACGAGGGAACAACTGAAGTGCAGAAAATCGTTATTTCACGAGCAGTATTAAGCGAATAGGAATTAGTTCAATAGTTTTTCCAATTGCATACCTCTTGATCCTTTGATCAAAATACCAGCATTGTTACAGGCCTGCCTACTGAACCATTTTTTTGCCTCTTCCAATTCAAGGAAGAATTGTGCTTTTGAATGGCTTTTTGAAGCCCTGTTAAACTCTTTCCCAACAAAAATTGCTTCTGTGATTTCCTTTGATTCCAAAACTTGTTCAATTATTTTCTTGTGTTCTTTCGTAGAGCTTTCGCCAATTTCAAACATGTCTCCTAGAATAACGTATTTGTGCGCATAGTCACTAGCAATAAAATTGTCTAGTGCGACTTTCATGCTCGTTGGATTAGCATTGTAAGCATCCAAATAAACAGTATAATTCTCTCTTTTAACGATTTGAGAGCGATTCATATCGGATACATAGGTGTTCACTCCCTGATCAATAAGTTTAGCCTCAACATCAAAATAATTACCTACTGCGACGGCTGCCATAATGTTGTTGAAATTGTAAGCACCGTAAAGCTGAGAATCTATGCTGCCTACTTGCTGATTGCACCACCAATTCCCTTTTACGGTTGGTTGTGAACTTATCATTTCACCTTTACAAAATGTTCCCTCACGGCTTCCGTATTCCAATTGCTTTGCACTACCTGCCAATTCAACCAATACTTCGTCATCTTTGTTGATGAATATTTTGCCTCCATGCTTTTCAATGTGCCTGTAAAGCTCAGATTTCCCTTTTTTTACCCCTTCAATTCCACCAAATCCTTCAAGATGTGCTTTGCCTATGTTGGTGATCAATCCGTAATTGGGATTAGCAATCTCACAAAGAAATTTGATTTCTCCTTGGGCGCTTGCGCCCATTTCAATGATAGCCATTTCATGCGACTCTTTGATTTCTAATAAGGTCAAAGGGACACCTATGTGATTGTTGTAGTTTCCAGAAGTTGCCAACGTCTTGTACTTCTTGGAAAGCACTGAATAGATAAGTTCTTTGGTGCTTGTTTTACCATTGCTTCCAGTAATCCCAATGACGGGGATATTAAATTGGGATCTGTGGTAATTGCCCAGTGCTTGCAAGCATTTAAGTGAATCCTCAACAAGGAGAAATGAAGGGTGAGGATTGAGGGTACGGTCATCTACCACGGCAAATGCAGCCCCTTTCTCTAGGGCTTCTTTTGCAAAACGGTTGCCATCAAAATGTTCGCCTTTTAGCGCAAAATAAATACAACCCTCAGGAATTGTTCTGCTGTCTTTTGAAATGATGGGATGTTTTAAATACAATTGGTGCAATTGTTTTGTGCTGATATTTTCCATAGTGGAAAAATAAAAAAGCCTCACAAATTTTGTGAGGCTTTTTATAATTTATACTAAGACTAGTATGTTAATCCAACGGGGCTGCCTACTCGAATCATGGCACATCTAAAGCCAATGTGCGGTGAGGCTTGATCTTCCGACAAGAAACGTCGTGTACCAGGGGTCATCCAATATGCTCTATCGTTCCAAGAAGCGCCTTTATATACTCTCGCTCTATCACTAATTAAAGTCGTTTTCCCAAAATCATACATTGATCCTTCTCCTTTTTCTTCGAAACTAGCTTGATCATCATAGTAAATAGAAGATTCTAAATCACCGTCCTCATAATTGATGACGTCTGCTTTTTTGTAATTTCTTCTGTTTGCAAGGTTATCGTCTTCAGGATTTACTTCTCTGTATTTCATTCTTCCTAAACTGTCTTTCTCCGCAAGGTATCCTTCTTCATCTCTTACTAGAGTTTTGAAGACATTTCCTCTGAATGGTCTAAAATCGTCAACATCCTCTAGGGTCATTGGACGGTAAACGTCCATTACCCATTCGCTCACATTGCCTGCCATGTTGTAAAGGCCATAATCATTTGGCCAATAGGAATAAACAGGCGCTGTAATTTCTGCGTTATCATTGAGTAAGCCGGCTACACCCATGTTGTCACCTCTACCTCGCTTGAAGTTTGCAAGCATTTGGCCGAGGTATTTTTCGTCTGCATTTCTTACACCATGTCCGTTCCATGGATAAAACTTACGTTCGATGATAAGTTCTCCAACAGTGTTGCCCACCAATCCTAAAGAAGCATATTCCCACTCAGCTTCTGTCGGCAATCTGTATTCTGGTAACAAAATTCCATCTTCTATTCTTACGTTTCTGGTTTCTTTATTGGGGTCTAGATCAATCATTCCATCTACGCGCTTTCCACTGTTGTATTGACCACTCAAGTAAGCCCTATTTTTAAAATTTTCTTCGTTGAATTGTTGTGGGTTG
>PAVT01000008.1 GCA_002713165.1 Verrucomicrobiota bacterium | reverse complement strand
TTTTGCTCAAACAAGGCTATTATAATTATCAATATGTCTTTTTGCCGAAAGGTTCAGAGAAAGGAGATGAAGCCATGGTTGAAGGCACTCATGCCGAAGCTGAAAATGATTATTACTTCTTTGTTTACCATAGAAAAATTGGCGAGATCTACGACAGATTGATTGGTTTTGATGTTAAAAATTCAAACAATCCACAGGATTAATTCGATAATTCACTAATATTGTTTTATGCCAAAAAGCATTACACACGACATAGAGGTAAAGGTTTCTCCCTTTTTTGAGGAGTCCAATTCTTCGCCCATCAATCAAGCATTCATCTTTCGATACCATGTAAACATCGAAAACAATAGCAATGATGCAGTACAGTTGTTGAGCAGACATTGGTACATCTTCGATTCGAACGGATCATACAAAGAAGTTAAAGGAGAAGGAGTCATCGGTCAACAACCCATCATTCGATCTGGAATGAGTCATGAGTATGAATCCTATTCTAAATTGACAACTGACATAGGAATGATGTGGGGTACATACCTTATGCGCCGCGTCAAAGACAAAAAACTCTTCGAGGTAAAAATTCCAGAATTTCAACTCATCGTTCCTGCTAGGCTTAACTAGGGCATCTATACTTTAGAATTGATTAAATCTTCTACGACCTCTGGATTTAACAAGGTGGAGGTGTCTCCTAAATTACTTAAGTCGTTTGATGCAATCTTTCGCAGAATTCTGCGCATAATCTTTCCAGAACGCGTTTTTGGCAATCCACTGACAAATTGAATTTTATCAGGTTTTGCGATCGGCCCGATAGTGCTGCTTACCAGCTCCTTGATTTCTTGCACCAACCGCTCAGACGCTACAACATCATCGTGAAGGATCACAAAAGCATGTAAGGCATTGCCCTTAATTTCATGCGGAAATCCCACGATGGCTGTTTCCACCACATTTTCATGCTCATCGATGGCGTCCTCTATCGGGGCAGTGCCCAAATTATGCCCTGAAACAATGACAACATCATCTACCCGACCAGTGATCCGGTAAAATCCTTTTTTGTCTCTCAAAGCACCATCTCCTGAGAAATACATCTTTTCGAATGCTGAAAAATACACCTGTTTGTAGCGATCGTGATTGCCATAAATCGTTCTTGCCATGTGTGGCCAAGGAAACTTAATCGCCAACCTTCCTTCTGCTTCTTGCGATTTAATTTCATGCCCATCCTGGTCCATAATGGCCAATTGAACTCCGGGCAAAGGAAGTGTAGCATAGGTGGCTTTTTCGTCGGTGATTCCAGCCAAGGATGAAATCATGATCCCCCCAGTTTCTGTCTGCCACCAAGTGTCGACGATTGGACATTGATTGTGCCCAACGTATTTCTTGTACCACTGCCATGCCTCCTCATTGATGGGTTCTCCTACTGTCCCCAAGGTTTTTAAAGAACTTAAATCTTTAGATTCTACCAATGAAAGCGAGCATTTTTGCAGCGCACGAATGGCAGTAGGTGCCGTATAAAACTGATTGACTTTATATTTTTCTACAATTTCCCAAAAACGGCCTGCATCAGGATAAGTGGGCACCCCCTCAAACATCAAAGTGGTAGCCCCAGCTGCTAGCGGGCCATAAATAATGTAACTATGACCTGTGATCCAACCGATGTCGGCAGTGCACCAATAAATATCACCTTCCTTGTATTGAAAGACATTCAAGAAAGTATAAGTGGCACCAATCATGTAACCCCCACAATGATGTACCATGCCTTTTGGCTTTCCAGTGGAACCAGAAGTGTACAAAATAAACAAGAGGTCCTCTGCATCCATAGATTCAGCTTCTGCATGATCTGACACATCGTTTACAAGCTCCTTCCACAGCAAATCCCTCCCCGCTTCGATATTGGTCTCAGCATCGGTGTGTTCGTAAACGATGACTTTCTCCACAGAAGGTGCTGCTTTCAAGGCTTCATCGCAGATTGACTTTAGGTTGATGGTTTTGGCTCCTCTGTACATTTCATTGACGGTGATGAGCATCTTACACTTGGAGTCTTCAATCCTACTTGCAATGGCTGTTGCTGAAAAGCCCGCAAACACAATGGAATGAACAGCCCCTACCCGCGCACTGGCCAATTGGGCAATGGCCAATTCAGGGATCATGGGCATGTACAGACAAATGCGGTCTCCTTTTTTGATGCCTTGATCGCGCAAGACATTGGAAAAGCGACACACTTCTTGGTGCAACTCTTTGTAGCTAAGTATTCGATTTTTTGCATTTGGGTCATTCGGTTCCCATACAATGGCTGCCTGCTCTGCCCTGTTCTTTAAATGGCGATCGAGACAATTTTCCGTAATGTTCAACTGCGCCCCCTTGAACCACTCAAAGCGCGCATTCTCCCAATCGTAGTCCAATACTTTGTCCCACTTTTTTTTCCAAACAAATTGCTCTGCAACACCTGCCCAAAAGTCTTCAGGATGTTCTACACTTTGTTGATAATGCGACAAGTACTCTTCCTTAGAATTGAGTTGAAGATTAGATATGGTCATGTTGAATAATTTATACCTGTAAATATAATGCTTGCATTGAATTCATATTTAGTTTTATCCTTTAAATCCCTCAAACGATGGCAGACGCACTCAAAAATGTATACACCTCTTCTTTCATCCATGACTTTGCGCTTAGTTGGAAAAGTGTCTACAATCAACTTGACATAGAACTCTTTGAACGAAACATCTTCGACAAGAATTGGAAAAGTCTTGAATTAAAAGAAAGGATGCAGAAAATCGCCATCAGCATGCATGGCCAGCTCCCTGAAAAATTTGAAGAATCGACAATGGTGTTAAGCCGCTTGTGCGATGGTTTAACCAAGGATGGGCATGCCATCAATTCATTTGCCTATATGTTCATTCCTGAAGTGATCTTAATGCAAGGAAAAAATCACACTGAACACTCATTAAAGTGCATTGAAAAAGTGACCCAGTTTACTTCTTGCGAATTTGTCATTCGACCTTTTATCAATGATTCTAATGTGATAATCATGGGGCAAATGCTCAAGTGGAGCACACATCCACATGAAAACGTAAGGCGACTGGCCAGTGAGGGTTGTAGACCCAAATTACCTTGGGCAATGGGCTTAAAGCAACTGCAAAAAGACCCTGAATTGATCTTGCCTATTTTAGAAAATCTGAAAGACGATCCCTCAGAGTTCGTTCGAAAAAGTGTGGCCAATAACCTAAACGACATTTCGAAGGATCATCCAGAATTGGTGATTGCAATGGCGAAAAAATGGAAAGGAAAAAGTGCGCGCACTGACTGGATCATTAAACATGCATGCAGAACGCTTTTAAAAAATGGCAATACATCGGCTATACAAATTTTCGACTATGCGGATCCAAGCTTTATTGAAGAGTCTGAATTTAGCCTAATTAACACCGAGCTCAATTTTGGCGAAAGTATTCACTTCACTTTCAACCTGAAAAACAATGACACTAAGGTCTCTCTTGTGCGGATAGAGTATGGTGTTGGATTCTTAAAGAAGAATGGAAGCCATAGCATCAAAGTCTTCAAGATTTCTGAGCGAAACTTGGCTCCAAATGAAGCCATCTCCATACATCGAGCACATCCTTTCAAACCCATTAGCACACGAAAATATTATACAGGAAAGCATTTTATTCACCCGATTATTAATGGTAAAGCAAGCACATCCCATGCATTTACTTTACAAAATGTAAATTGACCGCTTATACCAAAGGATTGATTTACATTGTGGCTTTTTCTTTACTTTTAGTGTCATGGATTCGAGCATAAATTTATTCACCGCCGAGGTTATATGGTTTGTTTTAGGAGCCATCTTGATGTTATTGGAATTGGTCGCTCCAGGATTGATATTGATCTTTTTTGGAGTAGGTGCATGGGTAACAGCTGCCACTGTTTTGCTATTGGACATTGGTTTAAATGCTCAATTGCTCGTTTTCTCCATTTCTTCTATCGCGAGCCTTTTATCGTTGCGGCAAAGCATCAAAAAAAAATACATGGATGTTTCTGCAGAGGGTGAGGGTCAATTGGAACATGAATTCATCGGAGGGAAAGCGATTGCAATCACAGATATCCTTCCCGAGCGCGATGGAAAAGTAGAATACAACGGAAGTCATTGGGAAGCTGTTTCGCAGTACACCATTAAATCAAAAGAAAATGTGCGTATTGTCGGCATGAAAAGCATCAAACTAATTGTAGAACCTTTTAAATAAATCCTATGTCAATGATAACACCTGGCACCATCATATTTATTGCATTTCTGATTGTAGCACTTTTTGTGTTCATCTCCACCATCAAAATTGTCCCACAGCGATCTGCATACATTGTAGAACGTTTTGGGAAATACCGCACAACCTTATTGGCTGGCTTTCATGTGATCATTCCCTTTGTAGACAAGGTGGCTTATAAGCATACATTGAAAGAACAAGTCATTGATGTTTCATCGCAAACATGCATTACCAAAGACAACATATCTGTTGAGGTAGATGGGGTATTGTATTTAAAGGTGATGGATGCCAAGAAAGCATCTTACGGTGTTGACAACTATCCCTTTGCTTCAATTCAATTGGCCCAAACTACCATGAGAAGCATCATTGGTAAATTGGAGTTGGACAAAACCTTTGAGGAGCGTGATAAAATCAATTCAATCATTGTAGAAGCCGTAGACAAAGCAAGTGACCCATGGGGAGTGAAGGTGAGCCGATATGAGGTAAAAAACATTACACCACCGCAAAGCATCAAAGATGCGATGGAAAAACAAATGCGCGCTGAACGCGAAAAACGTGCAATCATTGCAACTTCAGAGGGTGAAAGACAAGCCGTAGTTAACCGTGCTGAAGGTGATAAGCAAGATTTAATTGCCACTTCAGAAGGAGAAAAACAAAAACGCATCAATGAGGCTGAGGGTGAAGCAGCTGAAATTTTAAGCGTTGCCAATGCAACGGCAGAAGGCATCCGTCAAATAGCAAATGCAATCCAAGAAAAAGGAGGTTACGAAGCTGTCAACCTCCGGGTGGCTGAGCGTTACATTGAGCAGTTTGGAAAACTTGCAAAAGAAGGAAATACACTGATACTGCCCTCTGACCTTACGGATGTTTCGAGTTTAGTGGCGACGGCTACCTCGGTGATTAAACAACAAAAGAAATAAGCATGAAGCAAGGTAATAGAATGCTTTTATTTTTCAGTGCTATGCTGATGACTTTTGGAATTACATCCTTTAATTTCGAGGATCCATCTTTTCAGCAGAATGGTAAGGAGTACATTGTTGTAATCTGCGGAATTGCGCTGCTTGGAATGTATTTTCTACGCAGATCTAAAGCACAATAATCACTGAACATTTCTCCGGTTTAACTGTAATCGACCCGGCTAAGAAACGTAGGGGAGTTTGAAATTCTACCCTTTCATTTTAGCACTTAGCCAAGCCAAATATTTTTATAATTATCTTTCTTTTTTCATTATCAAAATTTTGGTTTGGCGGTCTTGATTAAAAGCTCTGAACCTTCAATTTACCACCAAAACCCCTATGTTTTTTTAGCCATTGTTACCCACCGTTTTCATTGTTTTTCAGCGTTGGCAAAGGCATACTCTTTGACAAGTTTTGGCTCGGGCGATTGGCTTTTGAGCGACTTGGCAATGTGTATGACTTTTAGCGTTGGCATTATTTCTTGTTCCAGTCATATTTTGTTTCACCACAACCGCCACACCTTATTTTCTTTGCAACAGTATCATAATTCTTTAGTGATACCATTGGTCTTTTACAGTCCGCTTGCTCACAAATGAATATTTTTTCCAATTCAAGTATGTCAGCCCAAAATGCTTTTAAATCACCAATCTTCGGATTGAAAGGATTATCATGTGAGGATATATTCCCCAAAATTGCAGAGCTTTCAATCCGATCAATTACAGGGAATTTTGCTTTTAATTCTGTACTACACTTTTTGATTTCTGATTTAATTCCCATAATCAGTTCATAAGGCATTCTATGCTCATTAGAATTATTGTATTGGAAACTTAATTTTGCTTCAATATTTAAGGCAATATCCTTCAAAGAGTGTTCAAGGTATCTGCGAATAGGATTCCCTAAATTGTCAATTTTACTATCAGCTAGACTTGTTTCTATTCTTTCTCGCAAATCGCTTGGCTCTTCTTCAAGATGTGTTCCTTTATCTTCTGTCCATTTAATCTCGTTAATTAGCCAGCCTTTCTTTTTTGCTAATGGACTTACAAAATTTGTAAACCAATCTGCTTCATGAGTAAGTAATATGACTTGATATTTTGAAAATTTTTCAAAAATCAATTCAGCAAAGCGTTTTCGGTGGTTAGAATCAAAACTTGAAATAACATCATCAAGTAGGATAAATTCGTTCTTATCGTTAAAGGCATTTACAGAAGCCAAAAAGAATGATAATCCAAAACAGTTCAAATGAGATTCACTAAAATACTTTTGTGGCGGTGAAACCCAATTTCCATTGTATTTATATTCAATTGTAATTCCGTTTAATTCATCCTCATCTCCGATTGTTACAATTTTGATTTCCTGAAAAGGCTCGTCAGGATTCATGTATTGATAATATTCGTTGATTTTGCCTGAGAAATTGGTGATGAAATTTTCAAGTCCTTCTTTTTGAACCTTGACAAATTCATTATAGATAATTTCTAAAGACTTACGCTGCTTTTCCAGTTTTGCCTTTTGTTTTTCAAACAGTTTTATCTTTAGAAAAGCATCCTTTGAGGCTGAGATATTTGAGTATAGAACTGCTGAATTGTCTTTTTTGAAAATGTCCTGTATTTGCTTAATTCTTGAAGTTATTCCAGTTTGAAATTCAAAATCTGAATCTAAAAGTTTAAGCGTTTCCGCTTTCGGAATTTTGTTGCCTGAAGTTACTCGCTCTATACTTGCTTTTTGATATTCATTGATTTTTTCTTTCAAAGCCACAACCCCTTTCTTAATCAGTTTACTATCATCAACTTCAACTTGTGGCTCTGAAAGAATTGTTTCCAGCCGTTTTGTTCGCTCAATTGTTATTGAGTTTACTAATTGTTTTGCTTTGTCAAATGATGCCTTTTTCTTGGATGATTCTTCAACTTCTTTTAATCTACTCGCAATTTCAGCACGAAGTTCTTCAATACTTTTGGGCTGCAAGCAAAGTGGGCAATTATCAGTCTTGTGATATTTTTTTGCTAAAACGGTATCACCAGCTTTTAATAATTCACTTAAAAAGGTTTGCATGATGCTTTCAACATCATTTGCAATTAGTTCAAATTCATCAAAATACTTAGTGTATTCCGAATCAATAAATTCAATCTCTGATTTAAGCATCTCCAAGACGGTGTTTGCTTTCTCTAAAAAAGCTAATTCCTTATTGAGTTTATTATTTGTTGCGTTTTTTAAGTGTGCCAGGACTTTATCAATATCCTCAAATTTCTTAACCTCAATGCCTGTTTTTAAGGGTTTGATTTTTTCATTTATCTTTTCAAATAAATTTTCTTCTTGGCTAATTGCAGCACCTAGTTTCTCAATTAGAGTTCCCTTTTGAATGTTTGTTTGAGCTTCAAAATTTTGGTTCTTAATTTCGGTTTTTATTGAATTGTAACTTTTTTTGAGGACTTCCTTTTTCTTGGTTACTTCTGAAAAACCAATAATGTCGGATAAGTACTTTAGTTTGTCACTTTTTGTATTGTCAATAAAGTCGGTCAGATATTGATAACGCAATAAGAGGTTTTCTTCCTTTGATAACTCCAAATATTTTTTAAAATCATCAGAAGTATTAGAAAAATCAGTAGTTAGATTATCTCTTTTATAGAAAAGTGTTTTGGAACTATCTATATCCGTTTCTTTAACGAATGACACATTAACTTCCGAAATAGCATCTTTGTCGAGCGTAGAGTTTCTTAAAGCATCTTTTAAGTCTATTTCACTATTACTGGATAAATGTGATACTCGATTTGTATAAAACCACTCAAGGGCATCTGAAATACTACTTTTTCCTGTTCCGTTATCGCCATAGAGAACAATTGATTTGCCTTTTAATGGCAATTCTAAACTGTCTTTTGCCCCTCTAATACCTTTGATGGTAATACCGTTTATTTTAGTCTTTATCGCCATCTCGTAGTTGTTGAAGTTCATTTTTAACATTGGTATCAGTCAACTTATCCTCTTGATAAAGTCTTTTCAACATCTTAGCAATGTCCGCATCAACATTTTCAATAGTCTCAATTCCATTGAAAAAATCGTCCAATATTTCTTTTCCAGATTTTACATTTTCTGCCATACTGTATTATTTAAAGTATTTCCAATCAATTTTAAAGCTGGAAGTGAGCGTTTTATTTTGAATTTCAAATCCCGATTTATTATTGCAAATAGGGTAAACCCCATATTGCTCCACAAAATCCAAAATGAAATAGCTTTCCAAATCTTCGATACGGAATTGCCAAATATTTTTGAGCATTTCAAAATTGATATAGGTAAACAGTAAAGGTTCTACTTTTCTGTAATTGGTTAACCCCAGGTTTTTTGATTTACCATCAAAATGCCCTAATAAGCGACTGCCAATACTATTGGTTTTCCTTTCGCTCATACCTATATAAAGCAGTTTTGATTTATCAAATGGGTATTGAATATCAATGGTCTGGCTAAAAATGAAGTACAGGCCTGCAATGCCATTTAAGGGCTGAATGTTACTCGGCTCAAATGACATTGGGCGGTCAAAATATATAGTTACTTCATTTGTCATTTTTTAAAAAGCATTAAACTTATCGCCCATAGCGTGTTTCAGGTTCCATTTTTTGGTGGTGTCTAAAGCACGTTCAAGCACGATCAATTTTTGGTCGGTGTGGGTTTTAAAATGCTCTACTGTTTCGTCTGCAATGGTTACGTCTAAACAAATCAGCGTTTCTTTGTCTTCGTCAGAAGCCAATAGAATTTCATTCTTTTTGAATGCTTCTTGTTTGGTTAAGGTGTAATTGAGCTTGAAACCGTTTTTGATTAAAATTTCGGTAATGAGTTCATCTCTGTTGAAAGCTGTAACCAATTGAGCTTCTTTGTCTCGAATATATTTTTTGAGTGCCTCAATATTTTCTTCTTCCGTTTTTTCAGGATCGGGAGCGTATTCTACTCTTGGGAAATTGGACTTCTTCAATTTGAATACTTTAAAACCAAGTCCTTTTAGTTGCTCTTGTTCGTCCTCTTTTTTGCTGAACAAATCAGGTTGAGCTTCTTTCTTTTCTTTGATGATTTTTTCAACTACACGTTTGTTACGCTCAATGGTAATGTCGCTTATTTTTTTGTAGCCTGCTTTGAAAGCCTTGCTTTTTTCTGACGTTTGTTCAGGTAGTTGAACCAAAATATATTTACGATTTCTGCCATCCTTATTTAAAGATGTTATTGCGTGTCCTAAAGCTCCAGAACCTGCAAAAAAGTCAAGAAATATATCATCATCATTCTCTTGCTCATTAATAGTAAAAGACAGCAGGTATTCTAAAAGCGCTGTTGGTTTTGGAAAACTAAAAATACCTTCTCCAATCAAAGATTCAACTTCTTTAGTTCCGTCTTGATTGAATGGTCCATTTAGAACAGTGATAGGTTTACCCTTTCTAATATTTCCATTCTCATCTTTTAAATAGACCTTGTTCCTAACACTATATTCTCCGTCCTTTTTCTTTTTAAAAACAACTTCATCATTTTTGATTGCTTCCAGTAGCCTTGTTTCTTCCCATACCCATTGTTTTCTTGGTTTAATGACCTCATTATTATATTCGATATTATACTTAAGGTTATCACGATCGTCCATACTTTTTGTCATTAGCGGCTGAGTAACATAACCTCCTCTTGTCGAATACTTTTCATCCTTTCTTTTGTCATATTCAGCTATTTGCTCTTTTGTCAAATCAGCTTCAATATTTTCAATAATCTCTTTTGAATAACATAAAATATACTCGTGAACTTCAATAAATCCCTTTGTTTTCGCTCCTGCACCATATTTGTTCTTCCAGCAAAATATTCCAACAAAATTTTCTTCTCCAAAAACTTCATCACATAGCTTTCGTAAATGATGTACTTCATTATCGTCAATTGACATTAGAATTATTCCGTCCTTTTTTAAAAGTTGACGTGCAATTAACAATCGACTGTACATCATATCCAGCCAGTTACTGTGAAAACGACCTTCTGTTTCAATGTTGGTGTCAATCTTGAGACCATTCTCTATCATTTCTGCATCCTCCCAGTATTCTTTTCTATCTTGATTGAACTTATCGGAATACACAAAGTCATTTCCTGTGTTGTAAGGTGGGTCAATGTAAATGCACTTTACTTGCTCACGGTAGCTGTTACTGAGTAATTTAAGTACCGCCAAGTTCTCCCCTTCAATGATCAGGTTTTCGCTTTCAGTTGGGTTTACACTTCTTGTTTCATCATAAACCAAAGTAGCATCTGTAGGGGTGAAAGCTTCTCTTTTCGCATTGCTTTTACCAAACCATCTAAATTCGTAACGTTCGGTTTCGTTTACACTTTTTGGGTCAACCACTTTTTTAAGCTCGTTGATGTTGAGCGTACCATCATTGGTAAAAAGGTCGGGCATTAATTGCTTTAGCTGCGCCAATCTTTCTTTGTTCCAATCATGTGATTGTACCTTTTCCATTGGGTTTTCTGTGGTTTCTTTTTCCTTACTCATTATGCTTCTTCAATTAATGCGTTAATATCTTTTTGAGCTTCCGTTTTAAAATACTGGTAGTCTTTTACAGGAGCTTTGTACTGTACTTCTACACCAAGCGTAGCAAAATGCTTTACAGCACATTTTATTTTGTAAACTTCACTTTCTTTAAGTGCTTTTTTGTTGTTGATGTCGTTTGTTCCTTTGGTTTCAATCACAAAATAGAACTCGCTTTCTTTTCCATCTCTTAGTCTTTTTCGCTTCATCACGATTCCAAAATCGGGTTCGTATTCCCCAATTGGCGTTTGAATTTTGTAGTAAGATGGAAGTTTCAAAAAGCAAACCACTTCATCATCTAAATCGGTGGCTAAGGCAAATTGATGTTCAACATGGCTATCTACCAACATTTTATCCCAAATACCTCTTTTGGGAGTGTCGGTATAACCTGAATTATCCACTTGTTTTACAAAATCATTGAATTCAAAAGGAAAAGTTTCATCTGTTAAATGATAATCCAAACCTCTCAGCATTTCTTCCAACTCAATGTTTTTAATGAGCGAAGATGCCTGATGAATGTATTGCGGTGGATTTTTTGCCAAATGGTCGTGATTGGTTATTCCATCTACAATTTTGAATGTGGTGAGGTAACTCAACCCTGTATTTTCACTTAATTCTTCTACCAAATCCAAAGCCGAGAAGTAGGCTTTCAGTTTGTAACTTTCTTTGCCACCAAATTCATCCTCAATACCTTCTTCCGTTATCGTTCCAATCGAGCGACTGCTCACTTCTGCTTCATAGTCTGCAATGTCAATGTTGTTCAAAGCTTCTTTGCTTCTTTCAATCAGGGCGTCTTCGTCAAAACTTACAGTATAGTTTGTTTTCTTGGCTAAGGCATTCCAAAAACGCTTGAATGCTTTATTGAGATTATCATTTTGATTTCGTTTAAAATGAACTTCATTTTGTGGTTTACCTTTATGGGTATGCGTCATTCCTGCACCAGCTTTTGAAGTTCCGTACACTTCTTTTATCTCTTCCTGATATTGGGTTACAAAGGTTTCGTAGGTTTCATTTGGAATAACGGTCAATTGATTAATACGCTCATCATCAGCTACGTTTAGTTTATCGTAAACTCGGTGTCCTTCACTGTTGACACAAATTCGCAAACCTCTACCTATTTCCTGTCTCTTTTTAATTTCGGAGTAGGAGTTACTAAGGGTAGCAATATTGAAAATGTTAGGGTTATCCCAACCAACACCCAAAGCTGAATGCGAAAAGATAAATTCAATTCTGTTGGCAACTGAATCGCCATAGGTCAGCAATTCTTTTTTGTCTCTCAGAATAGCATCAAACACTTCCGAGTTTTTACGCATGGAGTTTTCATTGTCGGTAAATTCACCTTTTCCTGTTTGAGCAAAATAAAATCCTTGAATGGCATCTATGTGTTCTGCGGTCGGTTCTTGGTTGTCGTGAAATTCAGGATAAAGAGCTTTGTATTTTTCGATAAACAGATTTTTGATTGTGGGATCTTCACTCACATAGTTGGAAACTCTATCAATAAAAATCAGTGAAAGGCATTTTATGCCTTGTTCCTTTAATTTTTGTTTTTTGGTAAAATGACGAAGAATGAGCCATTCCAATTGCAAAGCCCAAACGCTTTGAATATTTCCAGATGTTTGTTTTTCAAGAATTTCGGTTCCATTGGTAAAGGAAACAGACCATTTTCCAGTTCTCAAACTTTTATTGATGCGTTCAATTTTGTATTTGAGGTAGCTTGGGTTATTGGTAACTTCTCCAAGGTTATCGCCATCTTTCAACCATTTGGTGTCTTTGAATTCTATTTTCCCACTTGCTAGTTGATGCCACGCTTTAATTTTAGCTTGTATTGGATTTTTTCCGTTTTTGGTTTCAGAAAGTTCCAGTTTCAAAGTGGCTTCATCATTTTTTTCTGTAACGGTTAATACTTCTATCTTTTTTACCAATCCTTCTTTGTAGCTGTCGTAAGGCGTTAAGCGATAAACTTTATTGACAGAAACTTTATGAGTCGCAGAATATCTTAGTTTAAAAAGTGGATTGAGTTTTTTAATCCTTTCTACGGAATTCTCTGTGTCCATTCCTTCCTGTGGTTCATCCATAATGATGATTGGATTTGTTTTTCCAATAGCATCAATAAAAGGAATATTGGAGAATAGGTCTTCTCGTTGTGCACGATTCAAAATTCTATCGTCAGAAGCGAATGATGCCAACGTCATCACCATTATCTGAGGGTGTTGCTCCTCAATAAAATTGGTTACTTTATTCAGCTTTTTACTGTCGTATTCAAAGGATTTAGGCGTAAAACCATAAATTTCTTCCAACTGTTTTTCAAAGGTTGAAATGGCACTTAGCACCCCTTGTCTAATGGCTACAGAGGGAACAAGAATAATGAACTTGGTAAAACCATAGTGCTTGAACAATTCGTAAACGGTTTTAATGTAAACAAGTGTTTTACCTGTTCCAGTCTCCATTTCGATAGTTAACTCCTGTAATTCGCTGAGGTTAGTGGTTTCTTCATCAATGCCATTTTCGATTATTACAGATTTGATGTTTTCCGCTAATTGTTCTTTTGAAAGTGAGCAAACATTTGAGCGAATACCTTCAAAGCAAGCATTGTCAAATGTGTTTTTGTTGTTTCCATCAAAAACATTAACCACAGATTTAATGGCTGCTTGTTGGTACTCTAATTCTTCTAATTTTATTTCCATCAATCTCAGCTATTGTTTTTGTTATTGTATTTCATCTTTTGTTCGGCTGCTTTAAGTGCTTTGCTTCCCAATTCTTCATCTTTTATTTCGTAAAGAATTTTTTTGCTCAGATATTGAACAATTAATGCTTCTTCGTCTAATTCGAGAATTTCAGCAAGTTTTATGATTTGTTCTTTGCTTGCTTTTCTTTCACCTCTTTCGATTTTGCTAAGTATGGCTGTGTCTATGTCAAGCATAGCCGCTACTTGTCTTAGCAGAAGCCCTTTTTTCTCTCTTTCTTCCCGAAGTATTTCTCCTGTTGTCTTGCTTTCTTTCATTTGTGAAATATCACTTGATTATTTTATCTTGACAATAAGTGTCAAATATAATTAGTCTTTTTGGTAATTCCTTGAATTTGTTCTCCGAACTTATTAACAGTCTGGGAGCGGTGGGGAAATTTATACTCTTTTGGTTTTTTTGGGAGGGCTTATGTGTAGGCTAAAACCAAATGTGTATAAATGTGCGATGGGCTTTTTTCTAATGGTGGGTAACTTCTTGTATCTTTGACAGCAAAAAAATAGAGGAAATGTTAAAGCAAAATATTGAAGAACAACTTCAAAACCAAATAGAAAAAGAGGGATCTTCCTCTCAGTTATATTTAGCAATGGCCTGTTGGGCAGATGTAAAAGGATTCAAAGGAGCAGCAGAATTTTTGTATGCCCATGCTGACGAAGAACGTGAGCACATGCTCAAATTGATCAAATTCATCAATGAAAGAGGCGGGCATGCAACTGTTCCAAGTCTCCCCTCACCTGGCAAAGATTATCAGAGTTTGATGGGCGTTTTCAAAAGTATATTGGAACACGAAATCTTAGTCACAGAATCCATCAATGACATCATTTCATTGTGCCTAGAAGAAAAGGACCACACTACGAACAATTTCATGCAATGGTACATTGCCGAGCAAATGGAAGAAGAGGAATTGGCCCGCACCATCATCGATAAATTAGAAATGATTGGCAGCGATACATCGAGTCTTTATCTATTTGATAAAGAACTCAGTGGATTAAGCATTCACGATCCTGCAGAATAGCCTAGAAAAAAGATGAAAGACAAACACTTCGATTTCCTCATTCTTGGGGGCGGTTTGTCTGGCATGCAATTGGCGTTAGCAATTGCAAATGATTCCTTTTTTAACAAGTATTCCATCGCTGTCATCGAGAAGGATAAAAAAAATCGAAACGATCGAAATTGGAGTTTTTGGGAAAAAGACCATGGACTATGGGATGAAATTGTCTTCAAGCAATGGGACAAGGCGTATTTTTTTGGACCCAACAAAGCCTTGACCTTTCATCTCAACAATTACCGCTACAAAACAATACGATCCATTGATTTTTACACGCTTGCAAAGCAGACGATTGAATCTTCCTCCAACATTGAATGGATCGAAGATGAAATTTTAGAGGTTAACCCTCCGCGTAAAATTTGTAAAGGGAAACACACTGCATACTCAGCAAATAAGATGTTCGATGGTATAAGCAAAAGTGCTTGGGAACACTCAAAACACCCAACAGTATTGCAGCATTTTAGGGGGTGGACGATCTCATCCGAGAAGGAAGTTTTTACTGAAGATGCATTTTGCATGATGGACTTCCGCTTGCGTTTTGAGCATCAATGTTCCTTTACCTACATCTTGCCATATTCGTCGACGCATGCCTTGGTCGAGTACACTTTTTTTAGTCCGGAGACAGTACCGAGCCAGGTCTATGATCAAATGCTTAAAAACTACATCACAGACCAGCTTGGAATAGAAGATTATACCATAAAAGAAAAAGAAGAGGGCATGATACCGATGAGTACTTACCCTTTTCATAAGGACAATCAAAAAGATTATTTAAAAATTGGAACTCAAGGAGGTTGGGTAAAGCCATCTTCTGGCTATTCTTTCAAAAGCACTGAAAACAAAATCAACAAGGTCATCCATAACCTAAAATCAAATCAGGCCTTGGACAAAGACCTTTTTAAAAAGCGATTTCTGTATTACGATCGAATTTTTCTGCGCTTACTGCAAGAACAGAATCACAGAGGTGCCTCATTGTTCGAGCAATTGTACAGTACCAACTCCATTGACGATATTTTTTTATTCTTGGATGAAGAAACAACATTGTTCCAAGAGATGCGGATAATGAATAAATTTGAAAAAATGCCATTTCTAAAAAGTCTTGGCAAAGAACTAATGAACTAAGTCTATGTTTGGAAAAATGGGAGACCTGATGGGCAAAATGCAAGAAATGAAGCAAAAGTCCGAAGAAGTTAAATCAAGGTTAGAAACAATCATTGTTGAGGGGCAAGCCGAAAACAATTCGGTCGTCGTTAAATGCAATGGAAACAGAAAGGTCACTGAGGTGAAGATTGAAAATATGGGAGCATTCGAGAAGGAACAATTGGAAGATTATATCCTGCTTGCCACAAACAAAGCATTGGAAGCTGCTGAAAAAGTCAATGAAGCCGAAATGCAAAGCATTGCCAAAGGAATGTTGCCAGGATTTATGTGATTATCATTGATGCAGACCAATCAATATGCCTGCCTCATACATTGGAAAATCTGCCAATCCACTGTTTTTGGTGAACAGCGCTGAAAAACGATACCTACCATAAAGGATGAATCGATTTAATCCAATCCGAACCTGTGCTCCATATTGGAAATCCTCGGTATATTTTAACCGCAAAAGTACGCTTTTGGACTTGTAGGCTTGTGGTTGATTGTCTTTCAACAAAATCTGATTTTTTACGCGATAGTTGTAACCAAAATACCCACCAATGTCCAAGAAAGTACCAGTGGAATGATACCGATTTTTAAATTTAAATCGCTGAAAAAAATGCGCTTGGATGTTGTTGAAAATCAATTTTTCCTTTTTATGCAAAACAGTATTTGGAACCGTTTTCATGGAATCTTGCTTGATGTGGTATGCAGCAAGGTGGTAATTGATGTCAAACCCCAATTCGTACCACTTGGCAATGCGCCACTTTGCCAACCAACCCAATGTAAATGCAGATGACTTTCCTGGAATAATTGCCGCGCTGTCTCCTTCGGAGGGACCTAAAATAAAGCCGTAGCCTACAATCAGGTGACTGTAATGATCTAAGTTGGGGCCTCTTTTTTTCAAGGTAAGGGAAGCTAGGTTTCTTCCCCCCTCATCTAAAGCGGCCCTTTTGTCAACTTTTTGCTTTTCGACGGATTGTTTCTGAGCAAACATTGCTCCAGCACACGAAAAAACCAATAGAAAAAGTAGATGTTTGAGCTTCAAAATCGCCTTGTTTAGGGCGAAAATACGAATTCAATGGATGAAACTAATTGAATTTATAATTGCTTAAGCCTTCCCTTTTATATAACTTGGTCCAACATAAACCGACCATCATGAGAAATTTTAGTCCATTTCAACAATTATTTGTTGCCGCTTTTTTACTTCCCTCCACAATACTTGTCGCTCAAAATGAACCTACTAAACCAGACTTTGAAGCGAGGGTTTATCAAAACAACGGCAACATTTATGTTCAGAAACAATTGCCACTTTACCTTAAATTCTCTACCGAACCCAACGGCACCAATTATGACCTTAAGAGTAAAAGCACTCCAGAATATACTGACCCAATGTATTTGGATACAGAAGGGATCAATTACATCAGGAGTAAATGGGCAGTTGACAAAAACACAAAAAAAACAATCCAACCTCAACAAGAGGTATTGTACGAAATCTATGCAGACGGTATAGCACCCAAATCGAGCACTTCTTTTAGTGGTGCACCCAAATACAACAATGGTTCTACACAATTTTATGGCAAGGGATTGAAGGTAGACATCACTTCAAGAGACGGCGTATCAGGGGTAGAACACATTCATTTCTCCAAGAACGGAGATGCCTACGCAAAATACACTACAAGCCTTTCGTTTGATGGAGATAAGGCACATAGACTGTATTACTTCGCCAATGACAATGTAGGTAATGCTGAGCAAAGCAGAAGTAACGCATTCAGTGTGGACATTTCCGCACCCAAGTCTAGCCATGAAATAGTGGGTATCGTCCACAATGGCAACATCATCGCACCTTCCACAAAATTCAAATTGAGCTCAAACGATGCATTGTCGGGTGTTAGAAAGGTGCTCTACAGCTACGATAGCCGAAACGAAAACAACTATCCCGGATATCCCGTCACAGCCAATTACTTGTCTGATGGTGAACATACTTTGAAATACCATGCCATTGACCGTGTAGAAAACGATGAAAACATGCAAAACTTTAAATTTTATCTTGATAAAATTGCGCCAGTGATTTCAGTGGAAGTACAAGGGGATCAATATGCTACTTCAAGCAGAATGTTTGTTTCGTCAAGGACTAAAATCAACATGACTGCAACCGACAATAAAGCTGGTGTAGAAAGCATTCAATACAAGGTTGACGCCAATACATATTCGACATTTTCATCAGCATTTACCCTTCCAACTACCAATGGTGTGCGCAACATCTCTTATTATGCAGTAGACAATGTAAAGAATAGGACCTCTTCAAACACAGTGGCCTCTGCTATGGGCAACAAACAAGTCTACATGGATAATCGACCACCGACGACTGGAATAAGCTACAGCAGTCCTAAATTCTTTGATCGCGACACCTTATTCATCAACAGCAAAACCAATGTAATTCTTCGGTCTTCAGACAATGCTTCAGGGGTTCAAACCATAAATTATACGGTAAACGGCGGTGCAGCAACCACCTACTCTGCCCCATTTCAAATTCCCAATGAAGGTAACCATTCGATAAAATTCAGAGCTACAGATCGTGTTAACAATGTGGAACAAGAAAAAGAAAGCAAGGTATTTGTGGACAACACTCCGCCAATAATTCATCACAACTTTAGCATCCAACCTATTGGAAACAAGAGCAAAAAAGGGGAAACAGTAAACATTTACCCGAACTATACCCGCTTGTATTTAGGCGCCACAGACAAGCATTGCGGCACAGACAAGATAACGTATTCGATGAATGGTGGTGAGTTTTATGAATACTCTAGCCCCTACACCTTGGACGTTTCTGAGGTGAAAAGATTTGGGAAGAATAAATTCTACACTGTTGTTGTCAGGGCAGAAGATAAGCTTGGCAATCAAAGTGAAGAGACCATCAATTTCTACGTAGGAGAATAGAGAGTGAAAACTGCGGTACACACATGATATCTAATTTTTTCTTTGATTGCATCCATGAAGGTTGATTTAAGAAGCGATACCGTTACTCAACCCAGCAAAGCAATGTTGGCTGCCATGATGCAAGCCAAATTGGGCGATGATGTGTTTGGCGATGACCCCACGGTGATTGCCTTGGAAGAAAAGGCATCCAAATTGTTTAAGCATGAAGCGGCACTTTTTTGCCCTTCTGGAACCATGACCAATCAAATAGCGATTCAGGTGCATACCCAAAGTCCTGCGGAAGTCATTTGTGACACTACTGCTCACATATACCGCTATGAAGGTGGAGGAATAGCCTACAATGCAAATTGTTCTGTGCGGCTCATACAGGGTGATAGAGGTCGATTTACATTGAGTCAGCTGAAGAAAGAAATTAACCCCAATGACATTCATTTTCCACCTTCGCAACTGCTCTCAATTGAAAACACATCAAACAAAGGTGGCGGCAGTACCTGGGAAATGAATGATCTTCAAGAAATCTCAGCATACTGTAAGCGCAATAAGATGCCTCTGCACATCGACGGAGCACGCCTCTTCAATGCACTTGTAGCCAAAAATATTGATGCAGAAGACATTGGTCCGCTCTTCGACAGTATTTCTATCTGTTTGTCAAAAGGCCTAGGTTGCCCTGTAGGTTCCTTGCTCATTGGATCGAATGCTTTTATCCACAAAGCCAGAAGGATTCGAAAAATCATGGGGGGCGGTATGCGTCAGGCAGGAATTCTAGCTGCAGCTGGCATCTATGCTTTGGACCACAACATTGATCGCTTAAAAGACGATCACCAAAGAGCTAAATCCATTGTTGATCATTTAAAGTCAATGCCTTATGTAGAGGGCATCTTGCCTTCGGAAACCAACATTGTCATCTTTAAGCTCAAAGAAAATGTGCCGATGGATAAATTCATTGCAGAACTTTCAAGCAGCGGCATTGGTGCAGCGAGTATTGGCCCACAAAGTGTACGATTTGTGACCCATTTAGGCATCGACGATGAGGACATTCAATACCTAATTGATGTGTTGAAGCAACTGGCTTAGGATTCAATTTCAAGCTCCACCAAATAGCCCCCATACTTTCGAACATTCATCACCTTGCCTCCTTCAAAAATGAGGTATTGACCTTTGATGGCTTCCAATTTACCTTCCAAGACCGCTTCCTTGTCTAAATTGTGACTCTTAACTACTTGAGGAAACCTTATGGCCGGATACACCATCTTGGTAATTTCATCGTCATCCGTTGCAAACTCCATCCACTGCTCGTCCAATTTATCTATCAAAAGGTCTTTACTTTCTATCAAGTCTACGTTTGTAGCCACCTCGTTCTTGAGCATACGTTGCCAAGGTGTTTTGTCTGAGGCAAAGGCTTTCAACGCCACTTCAATCATACCTGCTTGATAACGGTTCTCAGTCACGGCAATTTTGATTGCCTTGGATGCACCCTGGTCGATCCATCGAAAAGGAACTTGAGTTGCTCTCGTCACACCTACTTTTATTCCGTACGACAAGGCCAAATAAACAACATGCGGTTGATTGTGGTTGCGTTCTTCCCATTCGGGATCTCTGCCTTTCCCTAAATGTGCCTCGCATAATTCAGGACGAATAATACACTCTGCATTTTGAGGTGCATTCATGAAACAAGGGTAGCAAAAACCCTGTGCAAAAGACTTTTTCGTTGGTCTCCCACAATTGATACAGTTGATTGTGCCTGTATATTTAACTTTCACATGTTGACCCACTGCATTGGTCATGTTGACCATATCTTCGCCCAAACGAAGCTGATAGAGTATGGGAGAATCCAACCGCGTGCTCATTTTACTTAGGTTCCCTTTCCACTGTCTTTTTTCCATGGAACGAATTTAATTTAATTCTACTGCGAAATCAATAATTTAGGACCGAGAATGACAGCAACAAAAAGACTTTCGGTAAATCAAATCATCTGGCTATTTATAGGCTGTGGATTTCTGCTCTATGGAAATACCTTGGGGCATGATTTTGCCTTAGATGACGCCCTCGTCTACACGGACAATGCCTATACCAAAAAAGGATTTTCAGGCATTTGGGAACAGTTGAGCAATGATCAATTTATGGGTTTTTATGGCGAAAAGAAGGACTTGGTTTCTGGCGGTCGCTATCGACCACTCTCGATGGTGATGTTCAACATGCAGTATGCACTCAATGGAGAAAGTGCCTTTTTAGGCCACTTAACGAATGTACTATTCTACATTCTGAACGGTATTTTACTGTACCTAGTCCTGAGAAAATTGTTGTCTACAAGAAACATCACCTCTCCCATCCCTTACCTTGATTTCCCATTGCTGATCAGTATGATTTGGTTTTTCCACCCCATCCACACCGAAGTGGTTGCCAATATCAAAGGCTTGGATGAAATGATGGCCTTTACGTTTGAACTCATCACCCTCTTGCTCCTCTTGGACTATTTAAAAACAAAAAGTCTAGCGGTGCTTTTTGGATTGTCAGCCACCTTCTTCCTTGCATTGCTCTCCAAAGAAAATGCAGTGACTTGGCTGGCCGTTTTACCACTGACGATTTACTTTTTCACCGAGGAGAGTTTTAAGAAAGCATTGCCAGCTTATGCAGCTGTTTTGGTGAGTTTTGGCATCTGGTTTATCATTCGCTATCAGGTCATTGGTGGTGGGATCACTGCCGTAGCCGACAATCTCATGAATGATCCTTTTCTTGAATCAAGCATGTCTGAAAAATATGCCACCATTGTGCTTACCCTAGGAAAGTACCTTCAATTAATGGTGTATCCTCACCCGCTAACCTATGACTACTACCCAAAACATATTCCCATTGTGAGTTGGGGTCATCCCATGGTTCTGCTTTCATTGGCATCACATCTCTTCTTGATTTTTGTGCTTGTCAAAGGGTTTATCAAAAAGCACTTCTTGAGTTACAGTATACTTATTTATTCTGTCACCCTGAGCATTGCCTCCAACCTCTTTTTTCCAATCGGTGCCTTCATGAATGAACGCTTCATTTATGTCTCTTCACTAGGTTTTGCAATCGCTTTGTCCTATTTTTTGCTTCAGATTTTGCCCAAGAAAATCAAGCATAAAAAGCAACAAACCAATTTTATCAGTGGTTTCGCTTTTACAGTATTGATCCTTTTCAGTGTAAAAGTCATTAGCCGCAATCCTGTGTGGAAAAATAATTTCACCCTTTCCACGCACGATGCAAACATTTCGATCAATGGGGCAAAAAGCAATGTGATGGCAGGGGGCTTGTTGACAGAACGCGCACAAGAAACCACTGATCCAATTCAAAAGAAGGCCTATTTAGAGCGTGCCTTACTGCATCTAAATAGAGCCATTAACATTTATCCTGATTACATAGATGCATATCTTCTAATGGGGAATGCCCAATGGGATTATTCGCAACAAGCGGAAAAGGCCATTCCGTATTATTTGCAAATTCTTAGCATCAATCCAAGACATGAGAATGCGTGGCAAAATATCTACATTGTATTAGAACAAAGTAAAAATGCTGATTATAAAATCGGCACCTACAAAAATTTGATGCGCATCAATCCAAATGATCCTAAGTTATACTTAAACCTAGGAAGGGCCTATGGAAAAGATAAAAATGACCTGCAAAATTCAATCACCACCATGGAAGAAGGCTTGGAACGTTTTCCAAGAGAATTTGAATTATTGAGCAATTTGGGAACCGCCTATGGTATCCTAGGCGATTACTCAAAAGCACTTGGAGTTCTTCTGCGTGCAAAAGAGCTTCAAGCCAACAATGCAAACGTGCATGTCAATTTGGGCCTGAGCTACTATTATACAGGACAATTAGAATTGGCACAGCAAGCCTTTGATGAGGCAAAGCGATTGAATCCCCAAATCGACAGAAATCAATTTCCAATTTAAGTGCTTAAATCATGGAAAACATCAACACATTTCCTGAACTTTTTCCACGACTAGAAACGCAACGCTTGTTCCTTGAGAACTTCAACACTCATGTTGCGGAAGAGTTCTATCGCATTCGGTCTAACGAAACCTTTATGCTGTATATGGGCACCTACCCCATGAGTATGGTAAAGGAGGCCGAAGATCACATCCAAATGTTGTTGGATACTTATGAACGAAAAGAAGGAATTGCATGGAAAGTTGTAGAGAAAGAGACTTTACAATTGATCGGCTACATTGGTTTTTTCGATCTTGATGGACACCATGCTCGGGCTGAAATTGGCTTTGGCATAGCATTGGAACATCAAAGAAAAGGTTACGGTGCAGAAGCCTTGAAAGCAGCCATCAACTTTTGCTTTGAAGAATTAGGCTTGCATTCACTCATGGCCGAAATTGATCCTAGAAATACCGCTTGCATTAAATTGGTAGAAAAATGTGGCTTTGTGCGAGAAGGGCTGTTTAAAGAGAACTTTTATTTTGATGGGAAGTTTTTAGACAGCGCCTATTATTGCATCCTGCACCAAACCCCCTAAACTCAAAGTCCAAACTTTTGTTAATTCTTCACCTCGCTTCTCGAAGCCATAGGATTAGACTTATTTTTATGCCACAATTTTTAACCATGAAGCATTTCCTACTCCTGCTCTTTTTTAGCTGGCTTACTGCTGCCAATGCACAGCGACCACTGGAAAATTCCTCAGACATTTACCAAGAAATAAAACGTTTAAACGTTTTGACCAATGTTTTGTATCTGGCAGCGCATCCAGATGATGAAAACACACGTTTGATCTCATGGTTAGAAAATGAAAAATTGGCTCGAACAGCCTACCTCTCATTGACAAGAGGTTCTGGTGGACAAAACTTGATTGGAACAGAAAAAGGGCCGGCAATGGGCGTATTGCGCACCCAAGAGTTGATTGAAGCAAGAAAAATTGATGGGGGTGAGCAATACTTTAGCTCTGCTGTGGACTTTGGCTATTCCAAAACAGCCGATGAAACTTTGGATATTTGGAACAAAGATGAAGTTTTGGAGGATGTGGTTTGGACGATTCGAAAGTTTCGACCTGATGTCATCATTACCCGCTTCCCTTCCGATGAGCGCGCAGGACATGGTCACCATACCGCCTCGGCCATGCTTGCTGAAGAAGCTTTTAAGCTCAGCGCCAATCCAAAAACCTACCGCAGACATTTGAACTTTATGAGAATCGTTTTTAAAGACATGGCCGCTTATCCGAAAGAAGTCATCAAATCAGAATGGCAAGCTAAACGACTGTTATGGAATACCTCTGTATGGTGGGACCAACAACTGCCAGAAAAAGCTGCCAAAGCCGATGACTATATCAAGATAGACATTGGTGAATACAATAAGGTACTGGGATTGTCCTATTCTGAGATTGCCTCAAACAGCAGGAGTCAACACCAAAGTCAAGGATTTGGTTCAGCAAGAGCAAGGGGGTCTCAAATTGAATACCTCAAACACACCGCAGGAGATCAGGCAAAGAATGATCTTTTTGAAGGCATCAATAGCACCTGGTCAAGAGTAAAAGACAGTGATAAAATCCAAGAGCTAGTCAACAAACTGATTGAAGAATACGATTTTATAGATCCTTCAAAATCATTGAATTTACTTATCGAACTATATACGATTTTAAACAAGCGTTTGGATGTAATTACCTCATCTGATCTCTCTAAAATTAATACATGGTCGCCAATAGAAAGTGAGGCCGATTTTTACATTGAGCAAAAACTGCAAGATGTAAAACGTTTGATCAAAGCAGTGACAGGGATTCATGCGGAGCTTTTGGCTGAACGCCCATTTTATACCGATTGCAAAATGCTCCCAATCAAATTGAAGTTAAATATAATCGCAAGAAACACAGACAAGCAAATGCTGGTCAAGCGCATTCACACCCATAACACTCTGATAGAGGTTAACAAAGCACTTGAGCTGAACACCACTTTCTCCATGGACTATATTGATACGCTCAAGTGCAGAGAGGATCAAAATGTTGACCTATCTCATCCGTATTGGCTGAATGATTCCAAAAAGAATTCAATTGACCCAGTACAACAAGGACTGGCCGAAAACCTTCCCATCACCGAGGTGAGGTATGAAATTCTT
>PAVT01000007.1 GCA_002713165.1 Verrucomicrobiota bacterium | reverse complement strand
TATGCATTGTTGCGTTCATACTCCGCTCTGTAATAGGTTACTGAGAACTTCTTTTCTTTGGCTGTCTTGCCTAAACAGCTGTTTCTTATAGGGCAGCTTTAATTGATTAGTCTCCCATCGGGATACTAGGTCCAAGTGATATTCCAATTTATCCTTTTTCGCCATGCGCATAAATTTATATCGCCATTGTAAAAAAGCAACCATGTGAGTTCAACTGATAAATGCAACACGAATAATTTAAACTGTTGATTTTTTTTTAGAGGACTTACACTATCACCTAGTTCAACTTTTTTTAGATTATGAACCAGGGATTCAAAACACTCAATTCCAAATACACGCCAGAACCAAAGACATCAACACCATTCAGATTTACAACCCCATCAAACAATCTCAAAAACATGATCCCGGGGGAACATTCATTCGTAAATGGGTGCCAGAGTTAAGGGCCTTGCCTCCACCCCTTGTCCACGAACCATGGAAAATTAGTCCACTAGATGCAATGGAAGAAACGTTTACACCAGGTGTAGACTACCCATTTCCATACGTCAATATTGTCGATAGCGGCAAGGCTGCTCGAAAAAAAATGTGGTCTCACCGGAAAAGAAGTGAGGTGAAAAGAGAAAAATCAGGAATTTTAGAAAGGCACACCAGCAACAGAATGCGCAGGAAAAAACAAGCTGAGGGATGAGAAAAAAAAGTGATTTGCTCATGAAAATATGCCTAGTTTGCCAACGACCATTTGCATGGAGAAAGAAATGGGAAAAAAATTGGGAGCAAGTGCGCTACTGCAGTAAAAGGTGCCAAGGGCAAAAAAAGCGATTTAACTCATGAAATCAATAGGCATTTTATTTCCACATCAACTTTTTGAAAAGCATGAATTGCATCGGGCATGTGATGAAATTTTTCTCATCGAAGAATTCCTCTTTTTTCGACAATTTTCTTTTCACAAAGTAAAATTGGCCTACCACAGGGCAAGCATGCGCTCATTCAAGGAACGGATGGAGCAGAATGGTACAAAGATTAAATATATAGAGAGCCATGAAAAGGAAGCTGATATACGCCATTTTTTGAAGCAGCACAACTTGGACGAAATTGCTGAAGTACATTATATAGATCCCACCGATGACTGGCTCAGCAAACGAATTCAGCAGTCGCTCTCAAAGTTTAAAGGAACTATCATTGAACATGAAAATCCACTTTTCCTCAACACAAAAGAAGCGTTAAGGCACTTTTTTAAACACGATAAAAAGTCTTTTTTTCAAACCAACTTTTACAAGCAAGAGCGCAAAAAAAGAAATCTATTGTTGCAAGAGTCTGGAGATCCTGAAGGCGGGAAATGGACATTTGATGCGGACAACAGAAAAAAATACCCTAAAAATGCAGTACCTCCTGTCCTCTCTTTTCCTGAAGCAAAGCGACATTGGGAAAATGCTTACACATATGTTGAAGAGCATTACCAAGAAAATCCCGGAGAGCTCTCTACACGACCCTACTATCCTTATCAAAAAGAAGAAGCCCTGGCATGGCTTGATGAATTTTTAACAAAGCGTTTCGAACACTTTGGAGATTATGAGGACGCTATTCTGAGATCAGAAGTCTTTTTGCACCATTCGGTCTTGACGCCTATGCTCAATGTAGGAATTCTCTGTCCTCATGAGGTCGTAAAAAACAGCATAGCCGCGGCAGAAAAATACGCCATACCGCTAAATTCAGTCGAGGGGTTCATTCGTCAAATAATCGGATGGAGAGAATTCATTCGGGGGATGTATGAAGTAAAAGGCGTGGAAATAAGGACAAAAAACCATTGGAAGTTTAGTCGAAAAATTCCAAAGTCATTTTACACAGGAAATACGGGAATTCCCCCGGTGGATGACAGCATAAATAAGGTGCTCAAATACGGCTATTGCCATCACATCGAACGCTTAATGGTCTTGGGGAATTTTATGCTTTTGTGTGAGTTTGACCCCAAAGAGGTATACCGATGGTTCATGGAATTGTTTGTTGATGCCTACGATTGGGTCATGGTGCCCAATGTTTATGGGATGAGTCAATTTGCCGATGGCGGTTTGTTTGCCACAAAACCTTACATCAGCAGCTCGAATTACATTTTAAAAATGAGTGACTATTCAAAAGGAGATTGGCAAAAAAGTTGGGACGGATTGTTCTGGCATTTTATGGACAAGCAAAGGGACTTTTTTCGAAAAAATCCGCGATTGTCTATGTTACTCAACACCTTTGATAAAATGCAGCCAGAAAAGAAAGCAGCACACCTAGAAGCAGCAGCAGCTTTTTTTGTGCAATTGGACAATGCATAAAAAAAGGAGACTTTCAAGAAAGTCTCCTTCTACCGTAACACTGTTTTATGGGTTTTACGCCAAATAGGCCGAGTACATCCAAATGGTTTTTTCCTGTTCGCGAATATAATCACTCATTAAGGCAGTGGTTCCTTCGTCTTCAACCTCCCCAGCCAAACTTAAGATATTGCGTTGCTTGACCAGCAAGGTCTTCAAAGCACTCAGCACCTCTTCAACTGATTTATTGCCGTCTTTGACATGTGCACTTTCTTTAATTTCACTTTGCGTCAAATACTCTGAATATTGATGTGCTGGGGCTTTGCCCAAGGTCAACATACGCTCTGCAACCTCATCTATTTTTACAAACAGATCGTTGTACAATTCTTCAAATTTTATGTGCAACTCAAAAAACTGAGGTCCTTTAATGTTCCAGTGGTAGCCTCTTGAATTTTGGTAAAACACTGAATAATTTGCTAATAAATCTGCCAATAATGCAGCAAGTTCTTCACTCTTTTGGACATCGAGCCCAATTTGATTTGTTGTTTCCATAATTTCTATTTTATTGATCGATGGAGCCCATGACGCGTTTCATAAAACCGTTCAAGGCTTCTCGCTCTTCCATGCCTTCATCCATCATTTTTTGTACTTCCATCGCACCGTATAAATTGGACAACAATTCTCCGATCACGTCCAATTCCTCATCCTTGATGGCTTTGCTTTCACTGATGTGTTCAAGGAGTTCGATGGACTCCGACACGAAGTCGGAGTCGTATTCATCGATAAATCCTTTGATGTGTTTAATTAACGGCAGTCTCATCGATAAAGCTTTTGAGTTGATCCGCTTGATTGGTCTGTATTTGCCCTGCCAAAGTGCCTCCCTTGAAGGCAGCAAAGGTGGGTAAATTGTCCACTTTTGCCAATTGCCTGGAGTTGGGATATTTCTCAGCATCTACCATGACAAATTCCAAATCTGCATATTCTTCGGCCATGCGTTTAAACTTGGGCTTCATCATTCTGCAGTTTCCACACCAACCAGCGGAGTACTGTACGACCACTGTTTTGCCTTCGTCAACGATGGCTTTTAAGTTGTCACTGTCTAATTCTGTAAACATTGTTTTAAATTTTAGTTATTGCTTAAATACTCGGCAACACCCTTACTGTCAGCTTTCATGGCTTCCTTACCTTCTTCCCAGTTTGCAGGACAAACTTCACCGTGGGTTTGCACATGACTAAATGCATCTATCATTCTTAAAAACTCATTTACATTTCTTCCAACAGGCATGTGGTTGATTCCCTCGTGGAACACGACTCCAGTTTCATCAATCAGATAAGTTGCTCTATAGCTTACGTTGTCGCCTTTTAATTGCCAAACACCACTTTCATCATACTCCCCAGCTTCGGTGGCATCTAGTATGTCCAACACAGATGACAAGTTGCGGTTAGCGTCTGCGATTAAAGGATACTTGACACCTTCTATTCCACCGTTGTCTTTTGCCGTGTTTAACCAAGCAAAGTGAACTTCAGCAGTGTCACAAGAAGCACCAATCACAATCGTATTTCTTTTTTCAAACTCGTCAATGGCTGCTTGAAAGGCATGTAACTCAGTTGGACAAACAAATGTAAAATCCTTTGGATACCAGAACAAAAGCACTTTCTTCTTTTTCTCAATCGCCTCGTTTAATACATTCAACTCAAATGTATCGCCCATCTCATCAATGGCGTTAACTGTGATGTTTGGGAATTTTTTTCCTACGTATGACATAATTTTATTTTTAAATTTTCACAAATGTAAGCGCAATAGCTAATAGACACAATCGATTTATTCTATACATTTGTTCGATATTATCTATAATGAATTTTCAGCAACTTGACTACGCACTCGCAATACATAAGCACAAAAACTTTGGAGCTGCAGCAGACTATTGTGACATTTCGCAAGCTACGCTTAGCGCAATGGTTAAAAAATTAGAACAAGAGCTGGACATCGTGTTGTTTGATCGTTCAAGGAAGCCTGTAAAAACAACGGCTGAAGGCATGATATTTATTGAAAAAGCAAGGAGCATCTTAAAAATAAAAGGAGAACTGAATGAAATCAAAAATTCCGATTCTTCCATGGAAGGAAAACTTACAATTGGCATTATTCCTACCGTTGTCAATGCTTTAATGCCCAAAGTATTGCCAAAAATATTGGATGAAAATCCTAAGATTAATTTAGAAATAAAAGAAATCACAACGGAGCAGATCAAGCTACAGTTGAGCAATGATGAAATTGATCTAGGAATTTTAGCAACGCCCATTCAAGACGAAGAATATGATGAGCACCAATTGTATTATGAACCTATGTGGGTATATGGTATTCAAAACGAACAAAAACACTATGTAAGTTCTGACGATGTGAAAAATCAAAACATCTGGTTGTTAGAGGAAGGTCATTGTTTCAGAGAGCAAATACGCACGATTTGCGAAATCAAGGAAAAAGCACCCAAACACAAAAACCTGGCATTCAAAAGCAATTCGTTTGAAACTTTAATGCACATGTGTGACCAATTTGGTGGATTAACACTTTTACCAGAACTTTTTGTAAATCAACTTCCTCCACAACTTCAACTTAAAAGCAAATCATTTACAGTACCAATACCTGTGAGAGAAATAAGTATCGTAAGTTACCGCAAAACAGGCAATCAGAAAATCATTTCCTACCTCAGCCAACTGATTCAAAAAGAAGTGTCGCCTTTGCTTAAAACATCTCAATATAAAAAACATGAATTGGAAATAATTGGAATTGCTTAAGGCTGGCAAAAAATGCCGATGTTCCTCCAATTTTTGATTTCTATAGAAGCATGAGTTTATACTCTAAACCCCTTCAATCCGGCTACTTTTTCTTCTTGCTTTTCGTGTCATCTTTTGGCTGAGAGGTTACAGGGAAGAGCTATTCTTCAATATCCTTTAAACTCGAAAACAAAAGTGAAAAAAGCATCCCTGTAATTATCCCCAATGTTATGAATCCAAATTTATCGCCTAAATCTTTGAGTACGATAAACCTTAAGATTGAACAAGAAATATTTTTCTCAATTGCGGAAAGAAACAATTGCTACTGAAGGTCAGTGAAGACACTCAAGGTAGCTGTATATTTAGCTGCCATTATTTTTTAAAGAGATCATCAAATCGCAGTGCCTGATCTAAACGTGCACCCTTTTCTGTTTGTTTTAAGGTGATGACCTCATTTACTGCATCGTGTTCCATAAATAGGTAGAGCTCCTCCTGAATGGCACGCTCATAAAACTTAATGCGGTCTTCCAGCGTCAACAAAGGACGCGTGTCATAGCCCATGACATACGGTAAGGGAATATGACCAGCGGACGGTAAGAGGTCAGCCATAAACGCAATTTTTTTACCCTGATAATGAATGATGGGAATCATCATTGATTCCGTGTGCCCATAAGTATAGAAAATCTCAAACCAATCAAAGTCTCCATCTTCCACAAACTTTAATTGCCCAAATTCTTGCATAGGCAATATGTTCTCCTTCAAAAAGGAAGCTTTTTCTCTTGCATTGGGCTTAGTTGCCCATTGCCAGTGCTTTTTGTTGGACCAGTAAATTGCATTTTTAAAGGTTGGCAGGTATTTCGTACGGTCATTGTTCCATTGAATTCCACCACCACAGTGATCAAAATGTAAATGTGTTAAAAAGACATCTGTAATGTCATCAGGATGAAATCCACGTTTGCGCAATGACCCTTCCAAGCTGTCGTCACCGTGTAAGTAGTAATAACCGAAAAATTTATCGCTCTGCTTATTGCCCATGCCATTGTCGATGAGCATTAATCGATCACCTTCTTCAATGAGCATGCAACGCAATGCCCAAGAGCACATATTGTTAACATCAGGGGGATTGGTGCGCTGCCACAAAGATTTAGGCACTACACCAAACATGGCACCACCGTCCAGTTTGAAGTTTCCTGTTGGTATAGGGTATATTTTCATCAGTGTATTTTTTGTCCGTTCTTTACTTTTTGAGCTGTTTGTAAGAGCACGATTTTTCCCTCCTCATCTGCCACTCCCAACACCAAACATTCCGAGAAAAAATTGGCGATTTGTTTGGGAGGAAAGTTGACGACAGCAACAACTTGACGACCAATCAAATTATTCTCATCATAAAGATCAGTAATCTGAGCACTCGTTTTTTTTAGGCCCAGAGGGCCAAAATCTAGGGTCAATTTCCAAGCAGCTTTATGCGCTTCAGGAAAGGGCTCCACTTTAAGGATGGTTCCTGTTCGCATATCTATCTTTAAAAATTCATTCCAGTTGAGCATCACAAATAACGTGTGTGAATAATGTGCATATGGTGCAATTCATGGCCAATAATGACATACATGAGTTGCTCTACACCTATGTCCAATCCATTCGCGTTCCCTACATGCTCCATCATGCCTCTCGAAAAGCTTTTAAACAATTGTATCGTTGATTGCCTCAAGGTTTTCCATTCCTCCAATAGCTCTTTCAAGTTTCGGTAATCGGCATTTGAGTGTTGCACATATGCTTCATGATCGTATCCCGCTAGTTCTTTCTTTTCTCCTCTTGCAAAAGAAAGTGCACGATAACTAAAGATACGTTCTGTATCAATCAAGTGTTGCACAATTTCTTTGATGCTCCACTTCCCAGCCTCATATCTGTGGTTCGCCTGATCGTCACTCATCAACACTAGAGTCCGTAGACTTTCTTTCATACCTTCAGCCAACAATGCAATGGGATCTCCAGAAGGTACTTTTTCGATGTATTGATGAAAATAGGGAGGATAATTGTCTGTATTCATGTTTACATTAATTTCTTCATTAGAACTACTAAACTACCCATCTTATGTAAGAAAAGTACAGTGCGAAACCAAATAAAAAAGCCCCACTTAGCCAAGCAAGCATCAGCTCACTTTTGCTTAAAATTAGCTGTTTACCTTCCAACACAACCCACAATATTAAGGCTGCTAAAATAGGGGCTGTGATAAATGAAATGCTTGTGGCAAGGTCGACCAATTGTTTCATGTTTTCCAATTGAAAAATCAACACGAAGATTGCCCCAAATCCAGTAATCATCAACCAAAGAAAATAAGATTGTAAACCTTTTCGCCTAGGAAAAGATAATTTCATGGCTTTACTCATGACTCTAGGGTAAGCATCCAATACTGTGAGTGTAGTACTAAACATTGTAGCAATCGCAGCAATGGCCACAAAGATAAAAGACCAACTTCCCAAGGTGCTCGTGTACATGCCAATCAATTCAGATGCAAAAGCAGCCCCTCCAGTTGGCAATTCAGCTCCATTTCCTTGCAATAACAGTGCACCCATTGCTACAAAGACTGCTGCAAGAAAAGTAGTGCCCCAATATCCAATCTTAAAATCGACATTGGCTTGTTGAATGGAAAATGTTTGTCCCTCATGTTTTTTCTCTTCATGTGCCCATTCTGAATGCCATAATGCAATGTCTAAAGGAGCAGGCATCCATCCAACCAACGCAATCAAGAAAAAAATATCCGTGTCTTCAAAAAAAGAAAAAGTTTTTAATCCAATTGTTGATGGCTGGTGTTGCAATATAGCGGCCAACAAAGTCACCACAGAGGTGATGGTGAGAAGTACAATGACCATTTTCATGGTCCGATTGAGCCATTGGTAATGCCCCATCAACAAGATAAGGCTGCAAATGAATAGCAGAGCTGCTCCGATGGCCCATAGTGGAACCGTAAGTTCAAACAAAGAAGCACATATACTCGCAGTAATCAGCGTGACTACCGCTTGAACAGTAAACATGGTAGTAAATGTAAGTCCATAAAAAAGCAACATCGGCAATTTTCCCTTTCGGTGAAATTCCTCCAACAATGTGTGCCCAGTATGTACAGTAAATAAAGGTGCCGCTTTGAAAAAAGGATATTTGAGCACATTGGCCAAGACCACTACAGCGATCATCCACATTCCATAATTGGCTCCTGCCCTGGTAGATTGCACTAAGTGGCTAACGCCCACTGCCGCTCCTGCATACAATAAACCAGGGCCTAGTTTTTGAAGCTGCTTTAGCATGACTGTATGCTAACTATTCTCAAGTAAAGCTTTTAATGTTTTTTGCGAGTTCCTCTTTCACCGCTTTAAAATGTGCATTAACCTCTTTAGCATTGGTACGAGGATATTGTGACACCTTGGCCAATAAATTAAAACGACTTTCAACTAAATTGTCAATGTGTTGATTGAGCTTTTTTTCGTCAGCTTTTGGATTGTTAATGATTTCAATGTATGCATCTTCCATCATTGCATTGGACCATTGTTTAATTTGTTTTTTGACTTTTCTTCTGCTTGCCATCGATTTTATTTTTGGTGAACCATAAAAATAAGCAGCAATCCAATTTTAACTTTTCAAAAACACAAAAGATACTGACAGACAATCATTGATTAATTTCGTTTGCGGAATTTATGTATTCAATTATTGACATCGAGGCCACCGGAGGCAATGCAAAACAAGGTAAAATCACTGAAATTGCCATCATTCGCTTTGATGGCAAATCCATCATAGACCGTTATTCCACCCTTGTTAATCCTAAAAGGTCCATTCCTCGGTATGTTCAAAAACTAACCGGCATCAACAATTCAATGGTAACCAATGCTCCCACGTTCCATGACATTGCAGACAAAGTTTTGGCACACATCAATGGCAGTTGCTTTGTCGCACACAATGTTGAGGCAGACTACAGTTTTATTCGTGCTGAAATGAAAGCCAGTGGTAAAAGCTTTTCATGTGATCGATTGTGCACACTTGAATTAAGTCAGCGCTTGATCCATGATGCTCCCTCCCATGGTTTAGCAAAAATTTGTGACCACCTTGACATTCAAGTTGAAGACAGGCATCGTGCCGAAGGAGACGCATTAGCCACTGTAGAACTGTTTAAACATCTTTTGGATAGAGATGTTTATGGATTGATTTCAAAACTGAAACGTAAAAAGTGAATGCATCTCCTAAATGGAAAACTTGGCTAAAAAGTCTAGGAATAGCTGGCTTTTTATTTTTCCTTATCAAAGGCCTAATTTGGTTAGCTGTGCTTTTTGGAGCAGCCCAGTTCGTTGGTTGTTGATTTAAAAAAAGTAGGAAATGTTGATCGATGCTGTTGGCAAAACATTCAAAGTGGTTTGATTGATTTGGTCTTCTCTTCTTTGAAAGTTAGAAATTGTGCTTCCATTTAAGGGTGTGATGATCTGATTGTCTGCAATTGTCCCACCTTCTTTCACGATTTGCAATTGAAAAGCGAGTTCAGTACCAAGGCTAAAATTCCTTGCCAAGAAATAGTTAAATCCTCCTCCAGCATTCAAGCCAAAACCTAATCCACCGTCCTGCTTGATGGTACGGTCATCTCTGGCTGTGCCTGCAGCACTTACTGTCCTGCCATTTATTTCTGTTGTGGTTTTTCCAATAAAAGTCAAATCAATTTGTGCAAATACATAAGGATCTATGCGGTTAGTCGTACTGATGTGTTTCTCCAAACCAAAGGAGAGATTAAATACAAATTGATTGACCAATGAATCTTTCTCAACCAAGGTTTGTCCGACACTGTCAGCAGTTTGGCGTTTAATACGTCCCCAATCAAAACCCAATCCAGCTCTAAAGGCCAAGTCGTTTTCCAAATAGTAGCGACCAAACAAAATATTTTGACCAATGCTATTTTGTGCACTATTAAATTGGATATTATCAATCAATCCATTCATGACAATACTTAAACCAATGTTCTTTTTTTGAGGAAAAAATGAATGACCTACGTAGGTTGTGATTTCTTTTTGCGCTTTTTCTGGGGTCGATTTTGCAGCCTCTTGTGCCGTTGTGCCAATTGATATCAACAAATAGCAGCTAAGAATCGTTAAGGATTGGGAAATATTCATTTGTTAAATTTAATATGACAAATAACCGTATTCTATTGGACTTATTGTGTTTTACCAAAGGATTTGTCCTGCAACATCGGCACAAAACTAAAATCACCAAAGCGTTCTATATTGAATTCTGTCTCTGAGACTTTTGTGATGCGCTGCATTTCTTGTTTGTCACCTTCACCCAAAGGGATGACCATCTTCCCTCCTAACTTTAATTGTGACTTTAATGCTTCTGGAATATAAGGTGCGGCGGCAGTGATCAATATTCGATCAAAAGGAGCAAAGGTGGCCAGTCCTTGATAACCATCTCCAAAAAAGAGGCGCGGAAAATAACCCATACCTTCCAATTGTTTTTTTGCACTTTGATGCAAGGAACGGTGTCGTTCAATGCTAAACACCTTCAAACCTAATTCCATTAAAACGCAGCTTTGAAATCCACTCCCAGTTCCAATCTCTAAGACTTTTTGGCCACGCTTTGCATCCAACAATTGACTCTGGAAAGCGACTGTAAAAGGCTGAGAGATGGTTTGATTTGCACCAATGGGAAATGCTTGATCTTGATACGCAAATTTGACAAAAGCATTGTCCAAAAATAAATGCCGTGGCACTTTATTGATGGCTTTTAAAACTCCTTCGTTGTCAATTCCTTTAGAACGAAGTAATTCGATCAATTTAATCCTCAATCCTTTGTGCTTGTATGAATCCAAATGCATGCTACAAAAGAACGAAATATGGAGGCATACCGATTTATAGTACACCAGTCTCTTTTTCCATACTGCATTGTTCAAAAGCAGTGCAATCTTCAAAATTCCTATCTAATGAAAAATATACCTTTGCCTAAAAACAATAAGTATGTTGAAAATAGGGGTTTTGGGTGCTGGTCACCTCGGTAAAATTCACATCAAATGTATTCAGCAGATTGATGCATATAAGTTGGTCGGTTTTTACGATCCACATCCTGAAACAGCTCAAATTGCAAGTAAGGAGTACGGTGTGGACGCCTATGAGAACTTAGATGAATTGATTGAGGCTTGCGAAGTGATTGACATCGTTACACCTACGCTCTCGCATTACGATTGTGCGGCCAAAGCCATCAAGCAGTCCAAACACATATTTATTGAAAAGCCCATTACCAATACCATTGAGGAAGCACGCAACTTGATTGAATTGGTGAACGAGGCCAATGTTAAGGCTCAGGTAGGACATGTAGAGCGTTTTAATCCTGCCTTCACAGCAAGCAAGGACTACATCAAACATCCCATGTTCATCGAAACGCATCGTTTGGCGCAATTCAATCCACGAGGAACAGATGTTTCCGTAGTGTTGGATTTGATGATTCATGATTTGGACATTGTATTGAGCATTGTAAACAGCAATGTAAAGAAAATTAGCGCAAGTGGTGTTGCAGTAGTCAGTGATACCTTTGACATTGCAAATGCGCGCATAGAATTTGACAATGGCTGCGTAGCCAACCTTACGGCAAGTCGTATTTCTTTGAAAAATATGCGAAAAACACGCATCTTCCAGAAAGATGCATACCTATCCATCGACTTCTTAGAGAAAGCCGCTGAAATTGTACGTTTATCGAACGTTGAGGGTGAAGTCGATCCACTGTCTATTACCATTGATTTACCTGACTATAAAGGCAGAAAACAAATTTATTTCGAAAAACCAGAAGTTAAAGCAAACAATGCCATTTTGGATGAACTAAGTGCTTTCGCACATGCAATTCATCACAATGAAACTCCACCGGTCACCATTCATGATGGAGCTCATGCATTGGAAATTGCTTATCGAATCATCGAAAAACTTGACATCACAAAAGAAAATTTAGCTTTTTAACAATAAGTGGAAATGCTAAGCGTTTTCGTAGGTTTTACCGAACCGACTACATGAGATATCTCTACCTGTTTCTGTTCCTTTTGATCTGTTCTTTTTTCTCTTGCAAGGACGAAAACTTGAAAGCGATCATACCGGCATATTTAAAAGTCGAGGATGTTGTTGTTGTCAATACTCCTATTCTTCAAAAAGTATGGCCAAATGATAGAATTACAGATATAAACGTTTTTATTGACGATCAATTTCTTGGAACATTTGAATTGCCTGCTCTTATTCCGATACAACAAACGGGGAGTGTCAGGCTTAAAATTAGAGCCGTTATTTATAACAATGGAATGTCGAATGATCGTCAAGACTATCCCTTTTATAGTACATTTGAATTGGACACTACCTTTGTGCCAGAACAAGAAATAGCCTTGAGGCCAGAGATAGAATATTTTTCAACTATAGAACTAAATGGTGATTGGGACGGAGAAGATTTTGAGGTTGGAGTTGCTTTTACTAAGACAGCAACGAGCGAAACGAAATTAATTCAAACTACTGACCCCATAAACGTTTTTAACGGAAATCGATCAGGCGTAGCTAGATTAGAAGAGAATCAGCAGTTTTTTGAAACCTATACTAGAGAAGAATTAACTAATGTTCCGCGTACAGGAGTGCCTGTTTACTTGGAGTTTAATTACAAATCAACGCACTCTTTTACCTTGAGCATATACACAAACAATAGAACTCAACAACAACCGATTCTAAGTTTTCGTCCCCGAAGTGAATACACCAAGGTGTACGTCGAATTATCATCTGTATTTTCGACCCTTTTTACTGCGTCAAACTACAACTTAGCCTTTGGTTATCGGAAACCACTTGGTGAAAAGGGTATGCTTTACCTAGACAACATTAAATTGTTTTACTTTAAATGAACAAAACATTACAAACCTTAAAGTATGTTTTCTTCGACTTTTTAGCAGCTGCGCTTGCATGGGGCTTGTTTTACCGTTTCAGGAAAGTTTATTTAGAGCCCACTAAATTTGGATATGAAATTCCTGTTGAATACAATCAAAACTTTTTCATTGCGCTTGTCGCTATCCCTTCATTGTGGGTGCTCTTGTATGCTGCATCTGGTTTTTACAAAGATGCGTACAGAAAATCACGATTGAAGGAATTTGCACAAACACTTACCATCAGCATACTCGGTTGTACATTGTTGTTTTTTGTTTTTATTCTTGACGATGAGATCAATACTTACAAGGACTACTACCTGTCTTATCTTTACATTTTGTTCTTTCACTTCATACTAACATATTTGTTTCGATTTCTTATCACGAGTCGAACAGTCTATCGAATTCAAAGCAGGCAAATCGGTTTCAATACAATCATTGTTGGGGCAAATGAAAAAGCCCTTAAGATGTATTCAGACATGGAATCAGAAAGAAAGTCCTTTGGCAATAAATTCATTGGTTTTGTACGTGTAAAGCGCAATGAAAATTATCTTTTAGAGGACCAATTGCCCTTTCTAGGCAAAACCAATGATCTTAAAAAGATTGTAGAGGAGCACAATGTAGAAGAGGCCATTATCGCCATAGAGTCTTCTGAGCATGAGCGTTTGGAAAACATCATTGGTGAATTGGAGGGATTGAATGTATTGATAAAAGTTATCCCCGACATGTATGACATTCTTTCGGGTTCGGTGCGCATGTCCTCAATTTTTGGTGCGCCCTTGATCATTATCAATCGTGAAATCATGCCTGCTTGGCAGCAAACCATAAAACGCACGATTGACATAGTAGTTTCGCTGTTGTTCCTCATTGTTTTTAGTCCTGTGTACTTAATTGTCTCCATCATTGTGATGATGGGCACTAAGGGACCAGTCTTTTTTGCCCAAGAACGCATTGGCATTCATGGTAAACCTTTTATGATTTATAAATTTAGGTCCATGTACATTGATGCTGAAAAACATGGCCCTGCATTGTCCAGTGAGCGGGATCCTCGCATTACAAAATTTGGACGCATCATGAGGAAGACGCGCCTGGACGAAATTCCTCAATTTGTTAATGTGCTTTTAGGAGATATGTCATTGGTGGGACCACGGCCTGAACGTCAGTTTTTCATTGACAAAATTGTAGAAAAGGCTTCCCATTACAACCACTTACTCAAGGTGAGGCCTGGTATAACCTCATGGGGTCAAGTCAAGTACGGTTATGCAGAAAATGTTGACCAAATGGTAGAACGACTTAAATATGACATTATTTACATTGAAAATATGTCCCTGTTGGTAGATTTTAAAATACTGATATACACCATTTTGATCGTCCTCAAGGGAAGCGGTAAATAATTTTTATAAGCCCCCCTCCTTGCTTACTTTTGCTTTCCAAAATCAACCATTATGAAAAACATCGCCGTTATCGGAGCAGGCACCATGGGAAATGGCATCGCTCACACTTTTGCACAATTTGGTTACAAAGTAGCGCTCATTGATATCGCTCAAACCTCCCTTGATAAAGCAGTTGCTACCATTGAAAAAAACCTGGACAGACAACTTGCAAAAGAGCGTATTACGGCAGATGAAAAAGCACAAACACTTAGCAATTTATCTACTTTTACTGAAGTCGCAGAAGGCGTAAAAGGTGCAGAATTGGTCATTGAGGCTGCCACTGAAAACATCGAAATCAAACTCAAACTTTTCCAACAGTTGGATGAGCTTTGTGATGCCTCTGTGATTTTAGCAACCAATACTTCCTCCATTTCCATCACAAAAATCGCATCAGTGACTCAGTGCCCTGACAAAGTAATCGGAATGCACTTTATGAATCCGGTGCCCGTAATGAAGTTGGTAGAAATCATTCGAGGATATGAGACTTCTGATGAAGTAACCGAGCTTATTATGGAAACTTCGGAATCGTTGAAAAAGATTCCCGTTGAAGTCAACGATTACCCTGGTTTTGTCGCTAACCGCATTTTGATGCCAATGATCAATGAGGCCATATACAGCTTGTATGAAGGTGTTGCTGGTGTAAATGAAATTGACACTGTCATGAAATTGGGCATGGCTCATCCTATGGGACCTTTGCAACTTGCTGATTTTATTGGCTTAGACGTTTGTTTATCCATCTTAGAAGTTTTACACGATGGCTTTGGCAATCCTAAATATGCACCCTGTCCATTGTTGGTAAATATGGTCACGGCAAAAAAATTGGGCATAAAATCAGGTGAAGGTTTCTACAGCTACACTCCAGGAAGCAAGGAGTTGGTAGTGGCGTCAAACTTTAAATAAGTATCACATTGATTTCTTTCGTTTCTCATAAGGAATGTCGCCGCTTTCAATGCGTTGAACAATTTCTTCAATGAGCTTATCCTCGCCATTGGGGTCATATTCCAACTTAAGGTTAGAACCAAAAAGGCGTGCCAGTGACTGCCAAATAAATGCAGAAAAAGAGCCCCGCAATTGCTTGATTAAATCGTAGGAAGTGGTTCCTGTCTCTCTATCAATCAACTTGATTAAAATAATGCCTTGCATAATGGTCAATTTTTTTAGCTCTCCACTGAATTCTGATTTAAGCTGTTTTTCTACTTTCTTCAAATAAATTTTCCGCTTGTAATCACTTTTTATGGTCCGCAGTGTATCATCAAAATGGGCCAACATATCTCCTGCAACCTCAGCATATGGATACACCTTCACTACATAGCGTTTTAGTCGTCCGTATTTACGTTCTTCTCGCTTGTTTTTAAAAGTTTTTGGAGCAAACACAGGGACAGTTTTAACCTCAATCAACGGCAATGTATCTCCATCTTGAACAATGCTTTTCACTGTGCCTGATTTATCCCACATTTCTTCCTGCGCAAGCAGCTGAAATTTGAGCAAAAAGACAGCGAAAAAAAGGAAAACTACTTTCTTGTTCAGGTTCATCAATACAATCTTGCTCATAAAAATAACCAAAACCATGCCTCAACTTGGTAGCTGCTTATCTTTGGTGCGTGAAAAAAGAAACGGCCATTGATCAGGCAGTCCAGTGCTTGCGTTCTGGCGGAACAGCATTGCTTCCAACTGACAGCCTTTGGAGCATCTGTTGTGATCCTAAAAACGCAGAAGCATTGAAAAAAATTACTCAGCTGAAAACAGCTTTGCATAAAAATGATTTTACTCTGCTCGTTCCAAATGAACGATTGATGTACCAATGCGTAAGGGAGGTTCCAGACATTGCATGGGACATGATTGAAATCACCTCTTCTCCCCTTAGCTTGATCTTGGAAAGCAATGCTTACCTCCCAAAGGAGATCCATTGCGAAGACAAAAAAGTAATTGTTCGTTTCATCAAGGAAGGCAGCATGCATCACATTCTTCATCAAATGAATCGTCCGTTGCTTTCTATGCCTGCCCTTACACCTGAGGGCAAACCC
>PAVT01000006.1 GCA_002713165.1 Verrucomicrobiota bacterium | reverse complement strand
TCATCAGAATCAAAGCAACTTATTTCTTCTACTTCTGGTGCTATGCCGACAGCTGTGCTGAAGACCTTTGTACCCAGAGCCATGGCTTCGACAAACACTAAGCCAAACGATTCGTAGGCAGAAGTATGCAAGAAAACTCTTGCTTTTTTGATTTTTTCAAGACTTATTTCTCTATTGACACCGCCGCTCAACTTAATCACATTCTCCAACTTTCGTTCTTGTATTAGGTTTCTCAACTCATTGAATTGCTCGCCCTCTCCGACCAATTCACAGCTCAATGATTTCACTTCCAGTGATAGTTTATCTACGATATTGACAAAACGCTCATAATGCTTGACCTTATTTATCCATCCTGCACCAATAATGTCAATTGATTTCTCTGTCAATGGTGTCATTTCTTGCTCTACTCCCCAGTAAATGCGAAGGGTTTTGGCATTCGGCTGATGCTTTTTCAAAGCGTCTTCTTGAAAACGAGACAAGCTAATAAGCTGTGGCAGAGGTTTTATTTTTTTCCAATAATTGTTGGAGGAAAGCGCATCTTGCCCCATAAGTGTGCAACTGTGAGGAACACTGATGCTCTTAGCTATTTTATTGCCAAGCCAAGCACATTCTCCTAACCAAAATGAATGGACGTGATCTACCGGTTTACTCTTGTGAATTTTCTTAGCTTCTCTGAACGCTCTTTTGACAAGCAATATACGTTTTAAGCCCTTTTCATTATTGCCTCCCAATGCACATACATTGATGCCATTCCATTTATACTTTTTCTCTTTGTAAGGATAATGCAAGCTGATTACGGAAATCTCAACGGTCTCCGTCTGATTCAACGCATTCATAAATAGCTGCATTGCCGGAATGCATCTAGTATCTGATTCATTTACAGGAAAGCCAGGGCTAAAAAAAAGCAGGTGTTTAGTTTTTTTCAATCTTATAAAGTTTCCAACCGTCTTTAAATGATTCCATTGTTGCCAAGGAGTGGCTAGTACTTAATCGCTCCCAATTCACCATAGGGTTTTTCCCTGTATACGTTTGATTCACACGCTCTGGATTAAACAGGACTAAATCCCCAATTTCGAATGAAGTGTACTGCTGTTCCCATAAGCTTTTGTAATTCATTTTAACCCCTCTTTGTTGAAGCGCAATGTCCAATTCAAAACTGTATAAAGTGCTTCCTTCAAATTTACTCAGACTATCAGTCACTTCCCTTTCCAGCTTGTTCATTTTGTAGCTTGGCCACATGCTTCTAGCAAGCAATGTCAATTGTAGGCCTATGATGAGTAAAATAAACAGCTGCTTCAACTTATGATTCCATCTTTTTACATTTCCCCAAAACTTAATAAATGCCGGGAAAAACAACATTAAAAACAAAGGATAAATCAATGAAATGTAGCGGCTACTCTGAAAAATCAAGCCTGAAAGAAAGATCAAATATAGACCACAACTCAACACCAATATCACTGTTTCATTTCTTGGTTTCAGTGAAATATTGCTAAAAAAAATCAAGAATGGAGAAAGTATGAAAAAGCCTGGATGAAACAATCCAACAGCATTGTACAAAAGGTTTGGCAATAAAAAAGATGCTGAAGGTTGCTGAGGATCAATTGTGTTAAAAAACTCAGTTTCAAAAAAGTTAGATATACTCCATTGCTCCACCATGTGGTGATTTAATAATAAACTCCCACTTCCTTCAAGATGTGCATTGATCAAATAAACTCCAATAAAAATTAATAAAACAAATGCATGTGTCAATTGTTTCCCCTTTATCCAACTGTAAACGACCCATAGAATAATGGGTGCAAGTGGCACCAATACCGCATAACGACCAAAGAAACCAAGGCTTACTGCCAAAGAAAACAGTGCTATATTTTTAAAGTTTAACAACTTGGTATAAATTAAAGCGTGGTAAAAGGCTATAGACAAAAAGAAAACACTGAAAGCGTCTGACATGACTACAACGGAGGATCTGAACATGTAGCCAGAGAGCAAGAAAGCAAGCGTTACATAAATTTTAGCTATTCTTTCTTCTTTGTAAAGCACTACCAAACTCTTGTACAAAGCAAGCGCAGTTCCTAAAAAACAACAGAAACTTAACAATTGGCCAGCCAATGCCCCTTTGACAAAAAAAAGACCAAACGACAAAATTCCAAGATAAGCTTTTGGCCAAACAATATCTCCTGGGAAGGCCCCCCCACTTATGTATATTTTTAACCGCTTTGCATACCTTAAATACTCATAGCTGTCTTGGCCAAATAGTCCATCAAAGCCCAAAAACAACAAAGTGATAAAACCAATTACAGGAATTAAAGCGACAAGCCGCCACCATTCATTCGTAAAAAAAGACTTGAGGAAATTGTAATGCATGAATATGCAAATAAAAGCAACCTCTTAAGAATAAGTTTATTTCTGATGTCTAGCTTCAAAGCATTATTGTTTAATTTATTTTCAAAACTTTTATGCACCTTTGAAAGGAAATGAGCGTTGATTCCTCCATATAACGAGCCCCTTTGAAAGTCCTAAATCGATTTTTTCTCAACATTTTCTTTCTGCTATTGATTGTAGTTGTTCCTGCGCTTTATTCAGAAAATGTGCTCGACAATGCCTTGCTTCCTAAGTTTATTGGATTGTCGTGTGTGTTGTTTGTTTTCAGTTTTTATCTAAGCTTAAAATCAAAAGAGAAAATAACCATTGATTGGGTAGGTATTTCATTAATTGCATTTGCACTATTTACCTTAACTTCTTATTTTAAGGCTATTAATCAAGGAGAGTTCATTTACGAATTTCTTAAAATTGTCTTGTTCGTTACTTCTTTTTTCATTGCAGTTTACTTTTTTAAACGTCAAGAAAAAATAGTGCTTCAATTGCTGCCAAAATTGGCTGTAATCGCCACTTTCATTGCCCTAGTTTTCTCCTTTTCTGAATTGAGCGATGCATTCAAGGCCAGAGAGCCTTTTTCATCCACCGTATATTTGGTCGAAGGGCTTCATGGGCACAAAAATCTCTTGAGTAACTGGATATGCTTATTGATTCCTTTTACATTGCTCGGTATTAGGGTGTCTACTGCATGGCCAAAACTCATCTTTTACATTGCTTTAACTATACAAGTAGGTCTTGTCTTTTTGCTCCAAACCAGGGCGAGTCTATTGGGTTTAATGGTCTTTGTTTTAGTCATCGCTTTAGAATATATCAATCCATCAAACGCTAAGAGAGTTTTACTAAAAATTTTTACTGGCCTAAGTGTCATTATTGGTCTCATTTTGTTGTTGTTGCTGCTCTCCCCAGTTCTAGAAAATTGGCTCTTGGACCTTGAGATGGAATCTGCCTCTGCGAAAGAAAGAACAATTCTTTGGGCCAAATCAATGAGCATGATCAAGGCAAATTTCTTCAGTGGTGTTGGTTTGGGAAATTGGAAAATTCAATTCCCAGACCAGGGTCTAGAGGGACTTTACCGAGCTACACTTAACAATACCATATTCGTGCGTCCGCACAACGATTTTATCTGGACATTGGCAGAATCTGGGATCTTTGCCTTCTTGTCCTTTTTTACGTTTATTGGGCTGATAGTGAAAGCTTCTCTTGGCCAGACAGAGGGTCAAAACAATGCTAACAAACAATTGACATTTACCTTTATTGCAGGGGTATGTATGTTTTTAAGTATCTCTTCTTTTGACTTCCTGAAAGAACGCATTGAGCACAGCATAATTTTTGCAATGTTGCTTGCTGGTCTTTATGCACAATCATATCAAACACTCAAGTTTGGCGTTAAATTAAAATTCGTTTCAAGTAGACTGCTCTACAGTATTATGGGTGTTTTGGCACTGACTACGATGTATGTAGGAATTGTACGTTTTAAATCGGAGGTCTCATTGCAAAAGATGTTAATCGAAAAAAATAAAGGCAATCATCCAAAAATGAAAGAATATGCAATTCAGGCGAAGAATTCGTTTGTGCAATCTGACAATAATGGAGTCCCTATAGACTGGTATATAGGACTTTGCGAATACAACCTAGGGGACATTTCTGCTGCACATTTCCGCTTTAAATCAGCCACACAGCTACATCCATTCGATTTTAACGTACTCAACAATTTTGCGACGACGCATTTTCTACAAGGTCAATACAAGGAGGCCATTCCTATTTATATTAAAGCCCTAAAAATTAATCCTCAATTTGATGAAATGAGGTTAAACTTGGCCTCTGCATACATCAACATAGGTGATTGGAGCAATGCAGCTGAATGCTTAAAAAAAGTGAAGTCTAAAACGCAAAGAAGTGAAAACTTAAGCAACCTAGTTCGTCAAAACTTAAACACACATTAATGGGTTTTTGATCCCCTTTATTATCGCCAAAATAGGCTGTGGTATTATTTAAATCAAATCAAAGGAGAATACAAAAAACATACTTTTGCAGTCCAGAAATATTTTACCCATGAACCCAAATATCGACCACATTGCAACCTTGTTTAACAAGTTAGATATAAAAGATTTAAACTCAGGAACCTCAACAGGAAAGCTTTGGCTCGAAGGCATTGGAAACTCCTATAATTCTTACTCTCCGGTAGACAAACAACTTATTGGGAGTGTTGCAGAAACAACGAATGAGCAATATGAAAGTGTTATTCGAAAGGCAAGTGACGCCTTTAGGCAATGGCGAAAAGTTCCTGCCCCCAAAAGAGGGGAGATCGTTCGTCAGTTTGGAATAAAATTGCGTGAATACAAGGCAGAACTTGGAATGCTAGTGTCATACGAGATGGGAAAATCTTACCAAGAAGGATTAGGAGAAGTACAAGAAATGATTGACATCTGTGACTTTGCGGTTGGACTTTCTAGACAACTACACGGATTTACCATGCATTCGGAAAGACCTAAGCATCGAATGTATGAGCAGTACCATCCCATTGGAATTGTAGGAATCATCTCAGCGTTTAATTTCCCTGTCGCTGTGTGGTGTTGGAATACAGCATTGGCTTGGGTTTGTGGAGATGTTTGTGTTTGGAAACCTTCGGAAAAAACGCCCATGTGTGGAATTGTTTGTCAAAAATTAATTGCTGAGGTTTTTGAAGAAAATAATTTACCAGAAGGAATTAGTTGTTTAATTAACGGAGATTACAAAGTAGGATCGTGGCTTAGTCAGGACAAAAGAATTCCACTAGTTTCTGCTACAGGAAGCATTCGAATGGGCAAGATTGTTGCTGAAACTGTCGCAGCACGACTTGGTAAATCCTTGCTAGAACTTGGGGGAAACAATGCTGTCATATTAACTGAATCCACAGACTTAAAAATGGCTATACCAGCCTTGGTTTTTGGAGCAGTAGGTACATGCGGTCAGCGATGTACTTCTACAAGAAGATTAATCATTCATGAAAAAATCTACAATCAAGTGAAAGAATTGCTCGTCAATGCCTATAATCAATTGCGTGTAGGAAACCCCTTAGACGAAAGCAATCATATTGGCCCGCTGATTGATGAAGGCGCTGTAGCAGACTATTTGAAAGCGATTAAATCCGTGAAAGAGGCAGGTGGGAAAATGGTGGTAGAAGGAGGATTGCTTGAAGGAGGAGAATATGGATCCAGTTGCTATGTGAGTCCAAGTATTGCAGAAGTTGAGAATGATTGGGAGATCGTTCAAAAGGAAACTTTTGCGCCCCTCTTATACCTCATCAGATACAAAGAAATCGAAGAGGCCGTTGAGTTACAAAACAGTGTTGTCCAAGGATTGTCCTCTGCGATTATGACCAATAATATGCAAGAAATGGAACACTTCCTTTCTGCTGAAGGCTCAGATTGTGGTATCGCGAATGTGAATATTGGAACTTCAGGTGCTGAAATCGGTGGCGCTTTTGGTGGAGAAAAAGAAACTGGAGGGGGTAGAGAGTCTGGTTCGGATGCTTGGAAAGTATATATGCGACGACAAACGAACACCATCAATTATGGAACAGAGTTGCCATTAGCACAAGGGATTAAGTTTGAGCTATAAGCAATAGAGCCAATTCTTCAACATTGTTTTTCCATATTCACAAAGCACGCTTTCTGGATGAAATTGCAAACCGTAAATTGGTAAAAAACTGTGTTCTAGGGCCATTATATCATCTTTTTCATCTACAGCGGTCACTTTTATGTCTTCATTTTTAGAATTCACATCCATCACCCATGAGTGGTATCTTCCTACTTTAAAGTGTTGTGGCAGGCCGTTGAATATCTTACTGTCACTTTTCTGATAAATAGTGGTGGACTGACCGTGTACAACTTTATCCAACTGCTTCAACTTGCAATCAAACGTTTTTGCAATTGCCTGTAAACCCAAACAAATACCCAAAATGTGGTGTGTGTGCTTTATCATCGCTAAGCTTTCAAGCAGTTGTCCAGCCTCTTCGGGCAAACCTGGACCTGGGGAGATGATTACTTTATGAAATTGGTTGAAATTCAGTGTATTTAAGACATCATTCCGCACCACTTCTATTCCTTCAGGCCACATTTCGTCTAGATAATGGTATAGATTAAAAGTGAAAGAGTCGTAATTGTCTATGAGCAGAACCTTTTCCATCTTCACACAAAAAAAGGCTGTCAAAGAATGAACAGCCTTTGAGGTCTCGAGCGGATTCGAACCGCTGTAGATGGTTTTGCAGACCACTGCCTAGCCACTCGGCCACGAGACCTTAATTGGAAGCCAAAAATACGTATTTCAAGTGTTATTTATGTTCCCAGCATCACGAATTGTAATCCCTACACTTTCGATTTCTCCAGGTATGGGAGGGCTGCATTTTCTTATCTGTACTTCAACGAAGTGAATAGGATAAAATTGGCTTTTTATAGCTTGTATAATACGATAAGCCACATTTTCGATGAGCTTTGATGGTATAAGCATTTCTCGCTTTATTATCTCGTAAACTGCTGCGTAATCTATTGTGCCATTCAATTTGTCCTCTTGTGCTGCTTCAGAAAAATCAGTTTCAAGACTAAGGTTTACAACAAACTTGCCTCCTATTTTGCGTTCTTCCTCATAAACACCATGGAAAGCGTGAAATGTAGCATTTTCAATGTACACCAAATGCATTCTAATTCAACCTTTTTAATCCGATTTCCATGCGTTCTATGCATTCCTTTTTTCCTAATAAAGCTGCAATGGCAAACATGGATGGTCCCATTCCTTTTCCTGTTACAATCAATCTAAACAATGGCAATACACGTCCAATGCCCAATGATTTAGCCTCTAAAAACGCTTTGAAACTATCTTCAATTTCAACAGCAGTAAAAGATTCAACTTCTTTTAAAACTTCTAACCATTCTTGCATTATGGAAGCACTGCCTTCTTTCCATTTTTTTCTATGTGTTTTTTCATCATAGTCAGTAGGTCGTTGAAACAAATAACTTCCTTCTAAGGGGATTTCATATAAAAAAGTCGCCCGCTCTTTCATCAAAGCACACACCCCACTCACAAACTCACGGTCTTTTTCACCCAAGAGCGTTTTATGAAGCTCATTGTGTAGCAATTGGTCTGCCAATTCAAAGTTGTCTTTTGACCTTAAATATTGTTGATTAAACCATAGCGCCTTCTCCGGATCATACTTTGCGCCAGCTTTTCCAACCCTTTCAATTGAAAATGCTTGGACAAGTTCTTCTAAACTAAATATTTCTTGATTAGTGCCAGGATTCCATCCCAAAAGGGCCAAGATATTGATGAAGGCCTCTGGGAAATACCCTTTTTCCCGATAGCCAGAGGATATTTCATCTGAGCTTGGGTCTTGCCATTGAAGAGGAAAAACAGGAAAACCTAATCTATCTCCGTCCCTTTTGCTCAATTTGCCATTGCCATCAGGTTTTAGCAGTAAAGGCAAATGTGCAAAATCAGGACGTTGATCTTGCCATCCAAAAGCTTCATACAAGTAAACATGAAGTGGGGCAGATGGCAGCCACTCTTCTCCCCGAATCACATGTGTAATGTTCATTGCATAATCATCAACAATGTTTGCCAAATGATACGTAGGCATTCCATCTGCTTTGAAGAGCACTTTGTCGTCTAAATTGGATGAATGCACCACTACCCATCCACGCACCATATCCTTAAACTTAATCTCCTCATTGCGCGGCATTTTAATTCTTATAACATAAGGGTCGCCATTTGCTAACCTTCTGTTCACCTCTTCTGCAGGCAACGACAATGAATTTTGCATGCGTTCTCGACTAATGGCATTGTATTGAGGAGCTGCTACTCCAGCCTTCTTAAGGTCCTCCCTCATTTGTTCTAACTCTTCTGCCGTATCAAAAGCATAATATGCCTTGCCGTTTGCTAACAATTGCTCCGCATACTTCCTGTATATGCCACTCTCTTTGCGTTCAGATTGCCGATAAGGTCCATATTGTCCTCCATAGCCTTGTCCTTCATCAGGGGTAATGCCACACCATTTTAATGACTCTGAGATATAATTCTCAGCACCCTTTACATAACGATTCTGGTCAGTATCCTCAATCCTTAAAATAAAATCTCCATCGTGCTTCTTTGCAAACAAATAGTTATACAAGGCTGTTCTTACTCCACCCATGTGCAATGGCCCGGTTGGGCTTGGCGCAAAACGTACTCTTACTCTTCGAATCATGCTAAAAAATTTGGAGCGCAAAGGTAAAACTTAAAAGAGAGTTCTATGCCTATGTTTGCGAATGAATTCATAGAATGTCACAACATTTCACATCAAAAAGCCTGCATCAAAATCGATTCCTTGATTATGAATTGATCGATTTTGGCCACCATAGAAAATTGGAACGCTTTGGTAAAATCATTATTGACCGACCAGAGATTAATGCCACAAACTCTCCCCATAATAATCCTGAGTTGTGGAAAAGTGCTCACTGGAAATTTGAAGAAATCAATCCCAAGCAAGGAAAATGGAAACAATTAAGAGAATCTCCAAATGAATGGACCATGATTTTGAGGGTTGGAAATCCCATGAAATTAGAATTAAACCTTACTCAATTTAAACACATTGGTGTATTTCCAGAACAATCAGAAAATTGGGCATACATACAATCTAAACTCAAAAAAAATGCATCTTCAAAAAGCTTTTTGAATCTTTTTGCATACACCGGTGCTGCAAGTGTTGTAGCTGCTCACTCTAGCGCCAAAGTGACCAATGTGGACTCAGTAAAACGAATTACAGAATGGGCAAAAAGAAACGCATCTATCAACAAACTAGACAACATTCGTTGGATTGTTGAAGATGCAAGGAAGTTTGTTACAAAATGTGAACGCAGAGGTGAACGGTTCAATGGGATTATTCTAGACCCCCCTATTTATGGGTTAGGTACAAAAAAAGAGCACTGGAAGCTAGAAAGAGATTTGATGGGTTTATTGAAATCTGTGTCAAAGGTTTTGCATCAAAAAGAAGGATTTATCGTTTTGAATACCTATTCCCCTAAAGTGGATTTGGCTCAATTAAGCGCAATGGTATCCTCAATTGATAACATGCCCAAGCTAATTGAACGGTATAATTTGGGGCTTTTGTCTAATAAGCGTCATTTTCTGCCGTTGGGGCAATTGATCAGGGCTTGCAGACCCTAATTTTGTTTAAATTTATTCTCAATTACGATTGGTCATTCAATGGTTCACTCCTACAATCTTCTGCTAGATAAGCTGAATGAGTTTATTCGCAAATATTACTTGAATAAAGTGCTTCGAGGAATGCTTTATTTTTTGAGTATTTCGCTGATTTCGTTTACTTTATCAGTTATATTCGTCAGCACATTTGAATTGGGTGTCTCTGAAAGAACCTTTCTTTTTTACAGTTTGGTTGTGCTTAATATCATCGCTTTAGCCTATTTCATTCTATGGCCTCTATCCAAATACCTTTCAATTGGTAAGCGTCTTAGCCAAGAACAAGCTTCATTGTTGATTGGAAAATACTTTCAAGAAATAGATGATAAGCTGTACAATGTCTTGCAGCTTAAATCAATTGAAACAGAATCAGAGTCTGACTTAATTACTGCGAGCATCAATCAAAAAATTGCCGCCTTAAGTCCCATTCCATTTAACATAGCAATCGGTTTTTCGGAAAACAAAAAGTACATCAAGTATACCCTCATACCCATTGCTGTTTTATTGTTGTTGGGCATTTTCCAGCCCAATGTTTTAAAGGAGGGAACAAATCAACTTGTTGCCCACACAATAGAAGTAGAGCCAATGGCACCCTATACCATTGAAATTGAAAATAAAAATTTAGAAGGAATAAAAAGTTCCTCTTACACCCTAAAGGTCCACTTAAATGGTGAGGAAATCCCTAATAAGTTATACATCAACGTTAGTGACAAACAGTTCTTACTCAGTAAAAATGATAAGCGCTTTACATACACACTTCAAAATTTAAAGAACGACATCACTTTTAGTTTTTTTGATGGGAAGTATCGGTCTAAGAACTATACTTTAAAAGTGCTTCCGAAACCCATATTAACTGCCTTTCAAATGGAGCTGCTTTATCCAACTTATTTAAAAATTCCGAAAAAGATTTTAAAAAATAGTGGAGATGTTAGTGTGCCTGAAGGAACTGCCATTCAATGGAAGTTTAACTCTGAAGAAACCAATACAATGAAGCTCTTTCGTGCAGACTCTGCGTACACATTAGACCTCGTAGGTGAGGGTCAATTCAGTTATAAGGCGTCTTTTTATAAAAGCGAAACTTATGGCTTAAGTAGCGCCAATGCTTTTATAAATTTTGTTGATACTGTATACTATAATATCAATGTTGTTCGTGATGCTTACCCAAGCATTGAAGTCGACAGTAAGCAAGATTCGACCAACCTAAATTCCCATTTTTTCAGAGGTTTTATAAAAGATGATCACGGTTTAACAGATCTACGTTTTTTTGCTGAGGTTATAGGCGAGAATCGAGACAGTGCAAAAAGTATAGAGGTGCCTCTTTCATTTAACTCCCAATCGACACAAACAGATTTTTACTTTTTGTGGTCTACGGACAGCTTAAAATTAATGCCAGGTGAAATCGTACGTTATTATTTTAAAGTGTGGGATAATGATGGGGTTAACGGACGAAAATCTACCAAGTCAGGAGGAATGACACTAGAAATGCCAACTGAAAAGGGCCTGAAAGAACTTGAGAAAAAAAGCGATAAAGCCATTAAGGATGCCCTCAATGAGAACATTGAGGACATAGAAAAGATTAAAGATGACTTAGAAGCCTTGAATGAAAAATTGCTGGCTAAAAAAGAAGTTGGCTTTCAAGAGAAACAAAAAATTGAGGAAATCCTAGAGCGGCAGAAGAAAGTTGAGCGCAACATTGAGCGAATGATTGAACAAAACAAGTCAAGCAATCAACTACAAGAGAAGTTTAAACAAAACTCTAAAGAAATGCTAGAGAAGCAAAAACAGTTGGAAGAACTGTTTGAGAAAGTCATGACTGAAGAAATGAAGGAAATGATGAAAGAGATTGAGGAAATGATGGATAAACTCAATAAAAAAAATCTTCAAAACGCCATTGAAAAATTGGAATTAAGCAATGAGGATTTAGAAAATGAATTGGATAGAAACTTAGAATTATTCAAACAGCTAGAACTAGAAAAAAGCATTATAGATGCGCAAAAGAAACTGGAAGAATTGACTGAAGATCAAAAGCAATTAGCAAAAAAAACAGCGGAAAAAGTAGAAGATCAAGATATTTTAAAAGAAGAACAAGACAACCTAGAGAAGGAGTTTGATGAGTTTAAAAAAGACCTTCAGGAGATAGATGAAAAGAACAATGAATTAGAGGAGCCTAATAAATTTGAAGATACAGAAAGTCTTGAAGATGAGATAAAAAAGGACATGCAGAAAAGTTCAGAGGAGCTTTCGAACAAACAAAATAAAAAAGCTTCTGAAAGTCAAGAAAAGGCCAAAGAAAAAATGAATCAACTATCAAGTAAACTGAACCAGATGGAAATGCAAATGCAAAGCAACGCTAATGCAGAAAACATTGAAGACCTGAGGGCACTGCTTGAAAACTTAATTCAGCTTTCATTTGACCAGGAAGATGTGATGGAGGACTTGAAGACTACTGATCAGAATGATCCCAAATACCTCTCTCTAGCACAAGCACAACATAAGTTGAAAGACGATTCCAAAATCATTCAAGACTCTTTGTTTGCACTTAGTAAACGAGTCATGCAATTGGAGTCAAAAATTAATAGAGAAATTACAGCTGTTAATTTTAATATGGAAAAGGCCATAGAAGAACTTCAAGAACGCAATACAGCCCAAGCAAACAGCAGACAACAGTTTTCCATGACATCGGTTAACAATTTAGCTCTAATGCTTGACGAAGCATTGCAATCCATGCAAAATCAAATGATGATGCAGCAAGGAGGAGGTAAATGTTCTAAACCCGGCGGTAAGGGCTCTAAGCCATCCTCCGGGAGTTTAAAAAAACTACAACAGCAATTGAACAAACAAATGGGTGATTTAAAAAACGCCATGGAAAAGGGAAAGAATCCCGGAGGTCAAAAAGGAAAGCAGGAAGGACAGGGTAGTGCTAATGGTCAAAAGGGTATGAGTAAAAGCTTAGCAAAAATGGCTGCCAAGCAAGCCGCAATAAGAGAAGAATTAAAAAACTTAGAAAATGAACTCGGGAAAGGTGGTGGTGGAAACAAGCTAAAGGAGCTTCAAGAAATGATGGAGAAAACTGAAACTGACCTTGTAAACAAACAAATTACGAGAGAAACGATAAGAAGACAAGAAGAAATTTTAAGTCGACTTTTGGAATCGGAAAAAGCAGAACGCGAAAGAGAAAAAGATAAGCAAAGAAAATCAACAGAATTTACAGACGAAATTTATCGTAACCCAAATGAATTTTTTGAGTATAATAGTCGAAAAGAACAAGAAATGGAACTGTTGAAAACAATGCCACCCTCTTTCAATAGTTTTTACAAAAACAAAGTGTCTGAATATTTTAACCAGGTAGAACAATGATGGCAGGAGCAGATATCCAAAAACACTCTTTAAAATCCGAATTGGAATCACTAGCAAAAGTTGAGCTAATTATAGAAGATTTAAGAGAAGATTATTCCATTTCCGATGATGTGTATGGGAACATTGTTGTTTCGCTCTCAGAAGCCACAAACAACGCTATTAGGCATGGAAACAAATACGATCCTCAGAAAGAGGTGAGCCTTTCATTGGAAATAACAGACAAAAACTACATTTTTACTATTGAAGATCAAGGAGATGGCTTCGATTACATGAATATTCCAGATCCTACCCACCCAGATAATCTCGAAAAACCTGATGGTCGCGGTATTTTTATTATGGCCAACCTCTCGGATGAAATTGAGTTCAAAGAGAAAGGAAGAATCGTAGTGCTTTCTTTTGAACGATCATGACAAAAAGAAATGGGACTGCATTTTCACTTTGAGGATGTTAATCCGATTAACATAAACCTTCCAAAAGTTGCTGAGTGGCTTATAGACAGCGTAAGCGCTGAACATTGGAAACTTTCTGAGGTAAATGTGATTTTTTGTTCTGACAACTACCTCTTAGAAATTAACGACAAGCACCTGAATCACAAATACTTCACAGACATCATTACCTTCAATTACAATCAAAACCAGCAGCTTTCCGGTGACTTATTCATAAGCACAGAACGTGTCCTGGAGAATGCTGATGAGCGAGACATTGGATTTGAAGATGAGCTGCACAGGGTAATCATACACGGGCTTTTACACCTTTGTGGTTATAATGATTCAACGGACGAAGAACGTCTGGAAATCAGAAGCAAAGAGGATTTTTATCTAAATTTGCGCCCGCAAAATATACGTTCCACGTGAAACAAGATCAAATTTTAGACACCTACGATGTAATTGTGGTTGGTGGTGGCCATGCAGGCTGCGAAGCAACTGCCGCAGCAGCAAACACAGGCTCTAAAGTGCTTTTGATTACAATGAACATGGGAACCATTGCCCAGATGTCCTGTAACCCAGCAATGGGTGGTGTGGCTAAAGGTCAAATAGTTAGAGAAATTGATGCAATGGGTGGCTACAGCGGAATCGTATCCGATCAAACAGCCATACAATTTCGAATGTTGAACATGTCTAAAGGGCCTGCAATGTGGAGCCCAAGAGTACAAAGTGATCGCTTAGATTTTGCCAACACTTGGCGTTTGAAACTAGAACAAACACCAAATGTTGATTTTTGGCAAGACACCGTTTCGGGCTTAGTCGTTAAAAACAATCGTGTTGAGGGTGTCAAAACCTCATTAGGAATTACAGTAAAAGCAAAGACAGTTGTGCTCACGAATGGTACCTTTTTAAACGGTTTGATACATGTGGGAGAGAAAAATTTTGGAGGAGGTAGAGCAGGAGAGAGAAATTCTACAGGAATTACCGAGGAGCTTATTCAATTAGGTTTTGATCATGGCAGAATGAAAACCGGCACACCCCCAAGGGTAGATGCACGTACTCTTGATTTTAACAAGATGGTTGAACAAAAGGGCGACGAAAAGCCTTCCAAGTTTTCTTTTTTACCACAAACTAAACCATTAACAAAACAAAGAAGCTGTTACATTACTTACACCAATACAAGGGTGCATGATATATTGAATAGCGGCTTGGACAGGTCTCCCATGTTTAGTGGCTCGATAGAAGGAACAGGCCCCAGATATTGTCCGTCAATTGAAGAAAAAATAGAACGATTTTCTGATCGCGACAGGCACCAAATATTTGTTGAACCAGAAGGATGGAATACGGTTGAAATATACGTTAACGGATTCTCCACATCCTTGCCCATGGATATACAAATAAAGGCCATTAAGGAGATTAAAGGTTTTGAAAGCGTAAAATTGTTTCGACCTGGATATGCAATTGAATATGATTATTTCCCTCCAACCCAGTTAACGCATACACTTGAAACCAAATTGGTCGCAAACCTCTTCTTTGCTGGACAAATTAACGGGACAACAGGCTATGAAGAAGCTGCTGCCCAAGGGTTAATGGCAGGGCTCAATGCCAGCCTTAAAGCACAAGAAAAAGAATCGATTATTTTAGGAAGAGATCAAGCATATATTGGTGTATTAATCGATGATCTAATAACGAAAGGCACAAAAGAGCCATACAGGATGTTTACTTCTAGAGCAGAATACAGAATTCTTTTACGCCAAGACAATGCAGATGTCAGACTAACCGAACTCTCAAATAAAATTGGTCTAGCAGATGATTCAAGACTTGAGCTTGTAGAAAATAAAATAAAATCTACAGACGAAATCATAGATTATCTGAACAAGGCAAGCATAAGCCCTGAAGAAGTTAATCCATACTTAGAAGAAATGGGTTCCGCACCCATAAGGCAAAAAGTAAAACTATCTGCAATTTTTAAGCGACCACAGGTGTCCATTGAAGAAGCATCTTTGAAAGTAGACTCTATTACAAAAACTACATCTAAATACGCCAAAGATGTGCTAGAACAGGCAGAAATACGATTAAAATATGATGGTTACATCAAACGAGAAAAGGAAATGGCAGATAAGCTTACTAAGCTAGAAAGTATACGCTTGAGGCCGGATTTTGACTATCATGGCTTAAAGTCAATCTCCTCAGAAGCAAAAGAAAAATTAAGCAAAATAAAACCAAGCAATATTGGTCAAGCTTCACGAATTAGCGGTGTAAGCCCATCTGACATATCTGTATTGCTTATTCATTTTGGAAGATAACATAATGTTTCACGTGAAACAACCCTTATGAAAAACTACTCCCATTGTCCAATTTGCTTCACCCAAACCTTCACGGAATTCCTCTGCTGTAAAGATTATACAGTAAGTGGCGAGGAGTTTAGTATTGAAAAATGCAATGAATGTGGGTTTGTTTTTACAAATCCTATCCCTAAAGAATCTCAAATTGGAAATTATTACGAGTCTGACGACTATATTTCCCACAGCAATACAACCAAGGGAATCGTCAATAAGCTCTATCAACTTGTTAGAAATTACACCATTCAGAAAAAAATCAAATTGCTGGTCTCCCTCAGTAAAGAGCGAAAACTGCTTGATATTGGGTCTGGAACTGGGGAATTTTTGAGCGCTTCAAAATCACATGGATTTGATATTCAAGGGATTGAACCATCTCCCAATGGGAGAGCAGCAGCCAAAAACAACCACAACATAGAAACCTTCCCAGAAGAGCAATTGGCAAAATATCAGAATGGAACATTTGATTTTATCACAATGTGGCACGTATTGGAACACGTCTACCATTTGAATGAAAGAATTGAGGAAATCCAAAGATTATTGGCGGATGAAGGACATTTAATCGT
>PAVT01000005.1 GCA_002713165.1 Verrucomicrobiota bacterium | reverse complement strand
CAATCAAGGGGAGCAAGTATGCAGTGCTTTGAGAATTCATTTGAAATGCATTTGATGAACAAACAAAAGTTGATGCACCAATGCAAAGGGCAAGGATTAAGAAAGGTCTGATACGAAAAGGAATGACTTTGACTTTTCGAACAATCATCTTCATGACAAGGTACTCTATCACTTTAGACACATAAACTCCATAGGCAATTCCAATAATGCCGTATATTGTGTAGCCAATGAAACCAAAAATTAGTGTAAAAAATAGAAGACTTGATTGATTGAATAGGAAAAACTTTGTCTTCTTCTCTCTATACAAAGCAAGCGATTCCAAAGTAGTTAAAACACGCCAAATAAATGAAGATGCGAGGATGGGCACAAACACAGCAGCGTTATGAAAATTGCTTGGGATAAAAAGGTGAAGAACGGGAATTGTCAAGGCTATTACAGCAACGACAACTAACACTACGCTTAAAATGATAAAATGTGATAAGCCTTGAATTTCATTCACTTTATTGTTGAGCGATTCGTTGATGATTTTATATAAGGTAGGCGTAAGTGCATTGTTGATGGAATTAAACCATATTTCTATGATAGACACAATGACTACTGCAAGACTATAGATTCCTAATGTTTCCAAACTATCTAGTCTTTCAATCAAAATTTTGTCTATTCCATAAGCAACCGCACCTAAGATGGCATTGATGAAAAGCGGGAAACCGAACTTTAGCAATGTTTTTGAACGCTCAAGATTCAGTGAAACTCCAAACTTTCTAATTAGAATGAATAGAAAAACTGCCACAACTACGCCATATCCTACACTTCTACCAAGAATGGCACCCAATGCCTTCAAGTCAAGAAAAACTACACCGGTCAATGTGCCTATGGTTAAGAAGATTAGAGTCCCTATTCCCAATATTGAATATGATCTAAGATTACCTTCATTTCTAAAGAACTGTTGGATCAATTCGAAGTAAACCATAAAAAGTGCAAAGACTAGAGTTAAAATAAAATATGGAGAGAATGTGAATGTTTCGTTTGATTTTACAATTAAAGTCAATAATTTTTCTCCAAAAAGAAACCCTAAAGTGAGGAGGACAAGCTGCAGAATAATTAGCAGACCAAGTGTGTTTGACATTAAAGTCTTTAGCTTTTCCTTCTCTTTGTATACATCCCAGTATAAATAAATGAAGGCTTGGCTGATACCTAAATTGTAGACTTTTGCAATCACTCCTGAATAAAGCACGAATAGACTGAGCATTCCATACTCACCTTCATTCATGTACTTCAAATAAATCGGCGTAAATATGAAAGCAAAGGACAATGGTAGAAAACCAATGATTGTATAGACAACGGAATTTTTTAGTATGTCAGTACCCACGATGCTGTTTAAACACCAATATTACGTTTTATCAATTATTCAATTAAACGAATTCGTTCAATCTAAATTCAGCAGTTTTAATAATTAACTTTGAAATAATGATAATGAATTCAAGGTTTCTAGAGTTTATACACTGCACATTAATTGTCTTTGGCACTTTGATTAGTTTAGGGTCAAGTGTAACTGCTCAAAACACCATCTATCCTATCTTACCTCAGGAAGAAACCGTGCTTTTTGACAGTACAGTTGTTTTCGAATGGAACGAAAGCCATAAGGAGACATTAAGCTCAAATTATAGAATTGAGATTTTTGACGACAGTCTGACGGATTTCGTGTTATACACGACCAATACTGTAAATCATAGGGACTCCATCAATATTTCAAACGCTGGGGTTTATTATTGGACAGTAAGTCTAATTGAAGAAGGGCGCATTATAGCGTCATCAGGTCTGAATAAATTTACTTATTCTAATGTATTTAAGTTACCTCACCTTAGCTTACTTTTTTTGACAGACACCGGTCTTATACAAAACAGCAACCATGAAGTTAGTCGTTGGGTAAATCTTGCTGACACAAGTCGAAGTGCTGTTCAATTAGTTGATACTCTTCGTCCTAAGTTAATTTTCAATGATTCATTAATAAACGGAAGCAATATTTTAAGATTTGATGGTAATGACGACCATTTATCTGTGATTCAATCCGTGAATTTAGCTGAATTGTATGCCCTTTCAAATTGGGAAGGAGGTGCTACATTCAATTCCTTGAAAGGATTGATTACAGGTAGAATAGGTGGAACCATTTTTAGGGGTGCAGCCGCCTCTACTACGTTTGGAAATTCGCAAGTCTTTCCTAATTCTATATACATCAATCAGGTTTTATCAAACGATTTTGCTCCACTTAAAGATTACAAATTATTATTTGGACGAAGAAACACCGTGTTTCCAATCACAAACGGTCTATTGTTTGGTAGTGATTTTAAGGTTTCAAACAGATATTGGGACGGCCATATAGGAGATGTAATGGGGTTCTCAGCACCACTGAATGACTCTTTGCATAAAATAGTTGTTGCATATTATTGCCAAAAATATAGACAGCCGCTTTCTCTTGGAAAAGACATAGTGACTCCATATGGGTTTTGTGATACCCTAATCCGCGCAGACACCAATTATGTTAACTACCTATGGAGCAATGGAGATACAACTTCGACAACCTTATTAAGCCCCGGAAAATCAGTTAGTTTAACAGTAACCAATGACTTTGGATGCAGTTACTCCGATGAAATTCATGCTAGACTTCCACTTCCTGTGTTTTCTGATGTTCAAATCTGCCCCGGAGATTCACTTGTTTGGAATACTTTCTTAAACAAAAATGACTATACATTTAGATGGAATGATTTGACTACTGATTCATTGCTGATAATAACAACTGCTGGGGACTATCACCTCGAGGTGATTGATACCAATAGCTGTAGTTACTTTTCCGACACCATTTCGATTGGAGTTGATAGTTCAATTATTGATTATAGTCTTGGGAAAGATACTACCTTGTGTGAAGGCAGTTTCATTGGACTTATAAATGGAGATTCTTCCATTCAATCTTACATTTGGAACACGGGGTCAACACTCCCACAAATTTCTATTGATACCTCAGGCACCTACATTCTTCAATTTGCTAATTTGTTCTGTACTGCAACTGACACCATACGTGCCAATGTAAAAGGCAAGAATCCTGCAGTTAAATTTAGTTTTGATGGTAAATTCTTGGGAGACACCACTCGATTTAGTGACAGAACACTTGTTTTTGGGACTGATACCGTCAATAAATGGCACTGGATGTTTGGAGATGACAGTTCTTCCTTTGTCCAAAATCCATCACATTACTACCAAGATACCGGAAAATATGAGGTAAAGTTAATTGTTGAATCAGACAAGAACTGCACAGACTCTATCACAAAATCTTTACGGATTCGACCAAGACCAGAAGTGATACGTGCAAATAAGTCACAAAATGGAATAACAATAGTTTCTCCAAAGGATGAAAGTGTGATATTCGATGAAAGAGTCACTTTTAGTTGGAATGCCTTCCCAGAGCCTAATCAGACTTTAAGCTATGTGGTAAATGTTGCCAAGGATTCAAGCTTTTTAATGGTGGACGTTAAAGATACAGTTCAATCCACTGTGGATACGGTGACCCTTATAACCAATCAAAAGTATTATTGGAAATTAGAAGCCATTCACAACCATACAATCGTTGCCAGCTCTGCTAAAAATTCATTTACAATTACTAATTTGATGTCGTTGCCACATTTAAATCTTCTCTTCTTAACAGATACTGGCCTTCAAGTTAATGCACAGTCTACAATCAGTAAATGGAATAATCTTGCAGATACTTCATTAAGTGCAGTGCAAAGTTCAGCGAATTCAATGCCTACTGTTCAAAAGGATATAGTTGAGTTGAATGGAAACTCCGCTATTAAATTTGACGGCACTGATGATTATTTGTCAGTCAGTTCACAATTTAACTTGGCAGAAGTATACACAATTGCAAATAATGAGGGAGGACAAACATTTAATGCTTTAAAAGGACTGATAACAGGAAGGGTAGGAGGAACCATTTTTAGAGGTGCGGCATCTTCAAGTTTATTTGGGAATTCTCAAGTTTTTGGGGATTCAATTTTCATTAATGGACAGAATACAAAAGAATTTGCTCCCCTAGCTTCATACAAATGGGTCTTTGGTAAACGCAATTCTTCATTTCCCATTGGTAGTGGAATTTATTTAGGGAGTGATTTTCTTGTTTCGAATCGATATTGGAATGGAGGTATAGCAGACATTATTGGATTTGAATCTCCGATTTCCGATTCTAGTCGAAACATCGTAAAGTCGTATTTCTGTAAAAAATACAGAAGTGATTTGTCATTAGGAAATGATCTCTTGCTCACCTATGGGTTTTGTGACACATTGTTTCAGGCGGATACTTCATTTATTCGTTATCAATGGAGCAATGGGGATACCACATCACATACCAGACTTTTACCTGGTCAGCAGTATACTTTAACTGTGACCAATGATATAGGTTGTAAATATGTAGATGATATTAAAGTGCGCTTGCCAATTAGGCATCAAGAAAATGTAATGCTTTGTCCCGGCGATTCATTGATATGGAACACCAAATTGTCATTTAAGGACTATTCCTTTATTTGGAACAATGGAGAAAAAGATTCTTCGGAAACCTTTTTGCTGCCCGGAGAATATTCTGTTCAAATCACAGATACCAATGGTTGTTCCTATCAATCTGATACCATTCAACTGAGTTTTGACTCTTCACTTTTGTCCATTAAATTGGGAAATGATACTTCAATTTGTCGTGGAGATCGCATAGCTCTAAATAAGAATTCGGGAATTATAAATTACCAATGGTCCAATGGCAGCTCAAGTCCTTCTATAGAAATAGATTCTTCTGGAACATATAGCGTAGTTTTTAAGAATCAAATGTGTATGAATAGTGACACGATCGAAATTTTAATTAAAGGAGATCCACCTAAAACAAACTTTACGTTTGAAAATTTGTGTTTTAAAGACGAAGTCATATTTAATGATAGTAGTAGTGTAAAAGTTGGAGATACTATTGTAAAGTGGGAATGGAACTTTGGCGATGGCACTACGGACACTGTCAAGAATCCAAAGCATACCTATGTAGAAGATAAGCGTTACACTGTAGATCTTCAGGTAACTACGGATAAACAATGCATCCATGATACTTCCTTCAGTTTTACAATTAAGGCGAAGCCTAACGCACGATTTACCTCTCAAAAATCATGTGAACGTGATGCAATTCAATTTAGAGATCAGAGCAACATTGATCGAGGTAGCATCGTTTCTTATGCTTGGCAGTTTGGCGATACTTTGAGCCCAGCCAATAAATCTTTCGAAGAAGATCCAAGGCATGTCTTCGATACCTTCGGAACTTATTTTGTGGAATTGATAGTTGAGTCGAATCAAGGATGTAAAGACACTTTGGTTCAATCAAAATTCATAAATCCACTTCCTGAGATTTCTTACAATGCTATCGGAAGTTGTCTGAGTGATTCTATTGAGTTTATAAGCACATCAACCTTAGCAAGAGGAAGCATAGATGGTTACTTATGGGTTATAAATAATCAGCAAATGAATGTTCAACAGCCAAGGATCAAATTCTTAAATGCAGGAGACAAACAAGTGATATTAAGGTTGCGTACAGATAGTTCTTGCCAAAATGTGTTGCGTGACTCAATTTCTATATTTGAGAACCCTACTGCAGATATTTTATTGGAGAACTACTGTGAGGGGATGCCTTTTATAGTTAATGATAGAAGCACTAGCACTGACTCCCTGCTTAGTTACACTTATATATTCAAAGGAGATACTATAAAAAATATCAATCCTCAGTTTATAAGCGATTCTGTAGGAATTTTTGAACTTAAGCATATAGTTCGCACAATAAATTCTTGCGTTGATTCCAATCAATATTCAATACAAATCAATGAAAATCCCACAGCACAGTTTACCGTCTTGAACAACAATACTGGCATTCCTTTTAAGCTGTTCCTTAAAAACAATTCATTAGGGGCGAGTGAATATCGTTGGGATTTTGGCAATGGAGATACAAGCAACAACGAATTGCCTTTGTATGCTTATATGGATACTGGAAGATATAGTATTCAACTGATTGCAATCAGTGATAAAAACTGTGCTGATACCCTCAAAAAAACGACCACTGCTTTGCCGAGTTTTCTTGATGCGGCTATACAGGATATATTCTTAAGCGAGGATGCTACTGGGGCATTGGAGGTTGCTGTGCGAATTGTTAATACAGGAAGCAATACAATAGAAAGCGTTGAATTGATTGCTGACGTGAACAATTCATTTCAATTAAGGGAGAGGACAGATCCAATCATTTTCTCAGGGGGTATTCAGAATTATTCTTTTGTAAGCAAGTACATTCAAGATGTAGGTAAAAAGGTTGATTTTGTGTGTGTGCGCATATTGCAACTAAATGATCAAGAAGATGAAAATAGTACCAACAATGAGATTTGTAAAGAGGCTTTTAACAACAGACTTTATTTTAAAGCATTTCCAAATCCGGTAAGTGATTACCTGAACATAGAATTCGTGCCAACAACAAAAGGCGAAATGCAATTGGATTTTTTCAATCAGAATGGGTTAAAAGTTTTCAAGACAAGAAATATGAATGTAGAGAATGAATTGTATCGATTAATGATAAATGTTGAAGATCTTCCTAATGGCGTTTATCATTATAATTTTGGACTAAACGGAAATCAACGTACTGGCACCTTTATAAAAATAGACTAATGGAATTGGTATTTGCGACCCAGAATCAAAACAAGGTAGTTGAAATTCAAGACGGATTAACAAATGAGAACGTTCGGATAAAATCGTTGAAGGAATTGAATGTGAAGGATGAGTTGGAGGAAACACAGAATACTCTAGAAGGTAACGCACTCCAAAAATCCAGTTTTATATGGGAAAAGTATCGGTGGAATGTTTTTGCAGATGATACTGGATTGGAAGTAGAAGCTTTAGATGGTGCTCCAGGTGTATATTCAGCACGATATGCAGGTGAAACTAAATCCTTTCGGGACAATATGGAGCTGCTTTTACAAAATATGCAACAGCATACTAATCGAAAGGCAAGATTTCGAACGGTGATTTCATTAATACTTGAAGGAGAAAGACACCATTTTGAAGGCATTTGCGAGGGAGAAATAACGGAAACTCCATCTGGGGAAGAAGGCTTTGGCTATGATCCAATATTCAAACCAAACGGTTACAGTGAAACATTCGCAGAAATGCCACGTTCACTGAAGAATAGCATCAGTCATAGGGGGAAAGCATTTAAAAATTTGATTTCTTTTATTGATTCATTATAATTTACGCCATTTCTTAGCAAAGTTTGTGCCTGCCATGCGATCAAATTCTTTATTGTATGGATCAAAGTATACCTTTAGGTATTCTTTCATATCATTAGACATAGGAGCCAAACGTTGTTTTGACTTATTCAAGCCAATCAACATTGCACCAAGTTTGGTGAACCACCCATAGGGAAGAATAAATTTCACGAATCTTTTAAGAAAGTTTTTGTTATTCCTAAGACGGATCAGTATCGAAGATAGGAATGTGGAGTTTGATTTCTTCGTTTCGTTGAAAACCTTGGACACCTCAAAATTGAAACTATCATCTAAACCAATCCATTTTATAATGGACATACATACAGCTTCTTTCTCTTTCAAAAAGGTTTCATATTCAATGATCCTTATTTGTGCTCTGTCAAAGAAAGAATAAAGTAGTTTTAAATGATTTACATATAAACCATGTCCAATGAATAATTTGAAAGCTACATTTTCAAAGTCTTCATTCTCAATGGCATTCTTTATACTATGAAAATCTTCCTTATACCAACCATTAAATTTCTCCATACTGAATGAAGAAAAAGCGCGCAAGGTTGGATTTCTAACCAAGAACAATATCTTGCAATTTGGGTTGTGTTGGTAAAGTCTTTCAACAGCTACCTTCGAACTGTATATACCAACATTCTTGATCAATGTGTTACCTGTATAAAGCTCCTTGTTTACTGACAGAAACTTTTTTTTGGCTGCTTCAAATCCGCCTTTATACAACTCATCATCTCTAAAAAAAGCGAACTCCACTTGTGGATGAGTATGAATATCAGGATGCTGGGCAAGGTACTCCTTTAAGGAGGTAGTGCCCGCCTTTTGAGCACCCACGATCGCAATGTCTACACTCATAACACAATCTTATTTAATTGAATTAAGCTCGCACTCAAATTAATTGTGGATTATCAATAATTTAGCAGCTCAAAAATATTGAATATATGCAAGCAAAAATGACCACAGATAAGGGGGTTATGCTCATTGACTTTTATGAAGATGATGCTCCAAAAACAGTAGAAAATTTTGTGAAACTTTCAAAAGATGGATATTACGATGGCTTGAATTTCCATAGAGTTATTCCTGATTTCGTAATTCAAGGAGGATGTCCTGATGGGACCGGAGCTGGTGGACCTGGTTATAGCATCAATTGCGAACTGGACGGTGAGAATCAATACCACGATCGTGGTGTTTTGTCCATGGCCCACGCAGGAAGAAATACAGGTGGCTCGCAGTTTTTTATCTGCCACAGCAGAAGCAATACTTCACATTTAGATCGCAATCATACCTGTTTTGGAAAGGTGATAGAAGGGCTTGATGTTATCGATCAAATCCAAGTAGGTGATAAAATTAATTCAATAGAAATCATAGAGAAACACTAAAAATGAGTTTATCAATTAAAGGTAAAGTATCCCAAATTTTGAACGTAGAAAGTGGGACGAGTAAAGCTGGCAAAGACTGGAAAAAACAATCATTTGTTGTGGATACTGCAGCCCAATTTAACCCAATGGTATGCTTTAGTTTGTTTGGAGAGGAAAAGATCGCCATGTTGAATGGCCTTGAAAATGGCCAAGAAGTAGAGGTGTTTTTCAACATCTCCTCACGTGAATACAACGGAAAGTGGTACCATAACATTGATGCATGGAAAATAGAAACAGTGGGTACAATGTCAGGCAATGGTCAAGCGCCTCCTCCCTCAGAAGAACCGCCACATACCCTAAATACAGCTGATTTAAGTGTCGATGATGACGAGGATGATTTGCCCTTCTAGGCTAATCCTCTTTGTCCTTCAATTTGAATCCCGATTTTAAGAATTGAAAAAAAGAAGCTCTTCCCTCCTTGGTGAAGAGCTTTTTCAGCTCACCCCTTAGGCTTTGAGTTTCTTGTGCTTCATCTATCTCTTTTTGAAGGTTCTTAAACTCAATTTCTTCACCACGCGCTCCAATGTCAGTTCTGCCTTTTTTCTCTGCTATTTCAGCTAATTCATCTGCTTTTTTGAAAGAAACGTTGGCATATTTTTTATAGCCTCTTTGTTCCAATAGCAATCCTAAGTTGTTGTGCGCAACGGCGTCTTCTGGGTCAAGATCAATCGCTTTTTTATAATCTTGGATGGCATCTTCTAGCATGCCATAATGTCCACGAATATAGGCGCGGCTGGAGTAGCGGTAACTCTTGAAAGGTTCCAAGTCGATGGCTTTGTCCATGTCCTTTAGAGAGCGATGTTTCGAAGACATGTGGAAATGAACTACTCCACGTTCGCTATAATAATGCGCCTTGTCAGGTTCATTCAAAATGAGTTCATCAAAGATGTCCAAGGCTTTGGCAAATTCAGCAGCCTTTAGAAATTGTACACCTTGTTCGAATTTATTTTTCATCGCTTTCACTGCAAAAATAACATCTAGAGAACAATAATGTTGTCGCTTGAATAGATGTAATTTGGTCCTCGAATTTAAACGCCAAAGGAAATGAATATTCCCGCATCCAATTATCCGCGCATAGTTATCGTAGGTGGAGGTTTTGGGGGGCTACAATTAGCGAGAACGTTAAAAGGTAAGCGTTTTCAACTCCTTATGCTAGATCAAAACAATTACCACACATTTCAACCATTGCTGTACCAAGTGGCCACAGCAGGTTTAGAGCCAGATTCTATTGCCTATCCTCTGCGCAAGATATTTAATCGCCAATCCAATCTTATTTTTCGGATGGCTGAAGTGCAAAAGGTTAATACAGACAAGAAAATAATCTTCACCAACATTGGCGAATTAGAATATGATTACTTGGTCATTGCTACAGGGAGTACGACCAACTTTTTTGGTAAAGAAGATGTGGCGAAGCATGCCATGCCTATGAAAAGTGTCTCAGAGGCGCTCAACCTTAGAAGTTTAATGCTTCAAAATTTCGAAAAAGCCCTTTTGGTTGACACGCAGAAAGAACAAGAAGCGTTGATGAGTTTTGCCATTGTAGGAGCTGGACCAACTGGTGTTGAACTGGCTGGAGCATTGGCAGAATTGAAGAAGCATGTATTGCCCTCTGATTATCCTGATCTAGACATTCGTCGAATGTCAATTCACTTGATTGACATGGCCGAAGAGGTATTGCCACCAATGTCTGATAAGGCATCTGCTAAAGCTTTTGAATACTTGGAAGAAATGGGCGTGACCCTATGGATGGGCCAATCGGTCGAATCCTATGATGGTGAAACTATCCAATTCAAAAAGGCAAAACCCTTGGCATCAAAAACATTAATCTGGGCTGCTGGAGTAAAGGGCAACCTTGTTGAGGGGATAAGTGAGGCAGCTGTTTTAAGAGGTCGCTATAAAGTAAATGCCTACAATGCACTTGAAGGAATAAAAGATGTTTATGCCATTGGGGACGTGGCATGGCAAACAAACACAGATTTCCCAAATGGTTTACCAATGGTCGCGCAGGTTGCGATTCAACAGGGCAAGAATTTGGGCATAAACATTAAGGCCAAGGCACAGCAAAAGACACAAAAAGAGTTTAAATACAAAGATTTAGGCTCTATGGCTACCATAGGTAGAAATAAGGCTGTTGCAGATCTTGGTAAACTCAAGCTTCATGGGCTTTTTGCTTGGTTTGTTTGGATGTTTATTCACCTAATAGCCCTTGTAGGATTTAGGAATAAAGTCATCACTTTTTTCAATTGGTCCTACAATTACCTCAATTTTGATCGTGGTGTCAGACTGATTATTCGAAAATTCGAAAAAACTTAGCAAAAAAAAATCCTTTAAAATATTTTAGAGGATTTTTTTGAAGTTAATCTCTTTACATCGAGGCGGCAATTTTAAATTTTATTTTAAAATTGTCATAAATGGCGCGATCTCCTAAATCATCAAAGAAAGAACCTGATCCATATTTGATCCCGAATTTAGTTCGATCAATTTCTACTTCGCCAACAACTACCATGTTGTTTCCTTCAATTTTTACAATGGCAGGGAATTGAATGCCCTCTTGGATTCCTTTGATTTCCAATTTGCCAGTAATTTGGTACTGCTCCTCACCAATGGGCTCTGCATTGACAACGATAAATCTAGAGACAGGATATTTTTCGACACCGAAAAAGTCGTCTGAGGTCAAATGTCCTTTTAATTTGGCACGTTGTTTTTCATTTTCAATGTCAGTGACAGAAATGCTATTCATGTCAATCGCGATCGCTCCTTCTACTATTTTCCCATCTTCTACCATGATTGCACCTCTTTGTATCATGATAGTCCCTTCATGACTCCCAGTAATTTTTTGACCAATCCATTCTACTGAACTCAGTTTATTTTGGATTTTGTAAGTCTTTTTTTCATCACCGCCTGCAAATACGCTTAATGTAAGTAAGCCAGACAGTAGAATGCTCGCAAATTTTTTCATGTGTTTATATTTTGAACGTAAATGTATGTAGATACATTTATTCAATCTAGACAGAAATACCAATATTTGTTAAAAGCTAACTATTTCAGATTGGATAAGGAGACAAGGTTCCGCAAATTAATACACATTGATATGGATGCTTTTTACGCTTCTGTTGAGCAATTGGACAATCCTGAATTAAGGGGCAAGCCTATTGCTGTTGGCGGAAGTGCTGATCGTGGAGTGGTTGCTGCAGCAAGCTACGAAGCTCGACGATTTAATGTTCATTCTGCGCTTGCATCCAAAATTGCGAAACGAAGATGCCCAGACTTGATTTTTATTCGGCCACGCTTCGATCGATACAAAGAGGTGTCTGCCATCATCATGAATATCTTTAAATCATATACTGATTTAGTAGAGCCCCTTTCACTTGATGAAGCTTATTTGGATGTGACATATAACAAAAAGCAGTGTAAATCTGCCATCAAAATCGCCATGCTTATTCGCGAGGAGATCAGAACAAAAATTGGTCTCACCGCATCTGCTGGTGTTTCATTTAACAAGTTTTTGGCCAAAACCGCCTCTGATATTCACAAACCAGATGGACTTAGCGTCATTTTGCCTGAGCAAGCTATTCCTTTTATAAAACAATTGCCCATTGACAAGTTTCATGGAATTGGAAAAGTAACTGCAGGACGAATGCGTCAGCTTGGGATATTCTCAGGGGCTGAACTTATGAAACAAGAGAAGTCATTTTTAATGAAGCATTTTGGAAAACAAGGCAAGCATTTTCATGAAATAGTTCACGGGAATGACCATCGTGAAGTAAAGCCTGATAGGTTGCGCAAATCCATTGGAACTGAAGAAACCTTTGACAAAGATATTTTGGAGTCTGAAAAGATGATGCAGCATTTGTATGAAATGGTGGAAAAAGTGACAATGAACATGAAGCGTTTGGAACGCTCTGGAAAGACTGTCAATGTGAAATTTAAATTCAGTGATTTTACACAGATAGTTCGTTCAAAAACACTGAATGAATACACAGTTTCAAAATTGGCCTTTTGGGAAGCAGTAGAAGAAATTATGCTTAAGGTGGAATTAAATGAAAAATCTGTTAGGCTATTGGGGGTCTCCATCAGTAATTTAGATAAAAGAGAAGAAGTCATTGCAAAGGGTCAACTCACACTTGATTTTTAGAAATGGATCGCTCTCATCTCAAAATAAATAAGAAGGGCAAAAATTGTTTTCATCTAAGTAAAACTATAATTTTGATACCCAAATAAAAAACAAAAAAATGAGTGTACTGGTCAACAAAGATTCCAAAATAGTCGTCCAAGGTTTTACAGGTAGTGAAGGAACATTTCATGCAGAGCAAATGATTGAATACGGCACAAATGTCGTAGGTGGGGTAACCCCAGGAAAAGGCGGGCAAACGCATTTGGATCGACCAGTGTTCAATACCGTTGAGCAAGCAGTCAAAGAAGCAAGGGCAGATGTTTCTGTGATTTTTGTTCCACCAGCTTTTGCGGCGGATGCCATTATGGAAGCCGCTGATGCCGGAATAGGAGTCATCATTTGTATTACAGAAGGAATACCTACAAAAGACATGATTACAGTCAAAGAGTATTTGGCAGACAAAGATGTCAGGATGGTAGGACCGAATTGTCCCGGTGTTATCACTCCAGGGGAAGCTAAAGTAGGCATCATGCCTGGTTTCATTCATCAGAAAGGAAGGATTGGCATTGTTTCAAGATCAGGCACGCTTACTTACGAAGCAGTAGATCAAGTAACCAAAGCTGGGATGGGGCAATCAACATGCATAGGCATAGGTGGTGACCCTATCATCGGCACAACGACCAAAGATGCTGTTCAATTGTTGATGGAAGACGATGAAACAGACGGAATTATTATGATAGGTGAGATCGGTGGATCTATGGAGGCAGATGCTGCCCATTGGATCAAAGAAAATGGAACAAAACCTGTAGTAGGATTCATTGCAGGACAAACAGCCCCTGCAGGAAGAACCATGGGGCATGCGGGTGCAATCATTGGCGGTTCAGACGATACAGCAGAGGCGAAAATGAAGATTATGCGTGAATGTGGTATCGAAGTAGTTGAATCACCTGCAGTAATTGGCAAAACCATGGCCGACTTGATGAAAGTTGGTGCTTAATCAGCAATAGCCTTTTAATTTATAAATATTGATGCCTACCCACTCGTGGATGAGTCGGTACCATTTAGATAGCACATCGGCACTTGGGATCAATTTGCTGAACCATGCATTGGGTTCATCTACCACATCCTCGTCAACGCTAAAGGGTATTGTGTTCACATTCAGTTTTCTGAAGCATGCCAATGACCTTCTCATGTGCATGGCAGATGTGGAAATCAATACAGTACCTTTCAGTTGAAGACTGTCAATGATTTGTTTGCTGTACAAAGCATTTTCATAGGTGTTTCTTGAACGTTGCTCAAGAATGAGGTCAGAGGAGTCCACATTAATTTTAATCAAGTAGTTGGCGAGTATTTGAGCTTCTTTCTCGTCTTGATAAATTCTTCCGGATCCCCCCGAAATCAATATTTTTTTCACACGACCATCAAAATACAAGGGGAGGACTGCAAGTATCCGATCTGCATTTTTATTGAATCTGACTAAATGGTTAAGCTCGTCATAGCTGACCATTCCGCCTAGAACGACTGCCAAATCAAAGGTGTCTTTGATTTCAGTCGGGTCTACTGTTGGATATTCCCAATTTTCTGCAAATGGCTCATAGAATAAGGGACAAGAAAAAAGATATGCCATGACAGTTGCGCTGATCAGCCACCTTCCTCGTTTGTGCTTTTGTAAGATTGCAAGAATAAGAAAGCCAAATACCCAAGTAAATGGCTGAATCAGGAAAAACAACAATTTTGAAACGTAAAAAAACATTATTCTAACATTTGAGCTATGCGAAAGCCCCTTGCAATACAATCACTCACTGAGACACCTTCGTAAAAATTTCCACCAATATAAAAATTTGCATGTGCTTCCTCAAAAGCGTGAATAGAAGTCTTGACCTGTGCGTAGCCCAATTCATATTGAGGGATGGCTTTTTCCCATTTTTTAATGTGCGTATATTCAACTTTCTCATTGATGTCTAATAACTTTTCTACGGAGGAGGTGATTATTGAGAGCAATTCTTCTTCAGGAAGGTTGAGCAATTCAGGATGTTTGTAACCGCCTGATATTACGGTCAAGATAAGTTTGCCGTTTGGAGATTGTTGAGGAAAAAAGGAATGGTTGAACAGTATTCCTAAAAAGGGGACACCCTCACTTTTTCGGCTAAGTATGCCAAAAGGTTTGTCAGAAAAATGCAGGTCTGTTTTGGGATAAATTAAATGGGTTACCATGGCAGGCACATAGTTGATTGATTTTAAGCTTACTGAAAATTTCTTATCCACGCTTTCTAGCAAGCAAGAAAGCACATGTGCCGGAACCGTAGAAACAATTTGATCTACGCTTAACGTAATTTTTTTACCTGATTGATCGATGTCTAAGGTATATGCTTTTTCAGAATTGATGGTGATTTGATTGACTTTCGCATTGAGTAAAAAAGAACCTTCAATTTTTTTTTCTATTGTCTCAGCAATTTCTTGTAAACCATTGGGGAAGGTGAATATTTTTTGTTTTGGCAATTGATTGTACCCATTTTTTCGCTTGCGTTTTTTTAGCAAATGGATTATGCCCCTCAAGACGCTTCCCTTGCTTTCTTCTGCTTCCACCAACATTTTTAGGGTATGGGCGACACTCATTTTTTCTGGGTCACCGGCATAGATGCCTCCTACAAAAGGCGCAACAAAATCATTCAGTATTTGATCGCCAAAACGTCGGCGAATAAAAGCAGCAAGACTTTCTTCTTGATTGCTCGACTTTTTGCGAATAAACGGCTCTTTAATAATTCGATACAGTGTATGTAAACTAAACAACCGGCTTTTGATTAAGCTTGAAAAGGAATTTGGAATTGCTTCTATACTGCCGTTTTTAAGCACAAATCGCTGTTTACTCGCTTCATTGTCTGCAAAAATTAATCGATCATTGAGCTCCAAATCTTCAATCAACTCTTTGACTTCTGGCTTGTTCATCAATACTGTATTTGGCCCCAATTCAAATGTGATGTCTTTGTATTGATGGCTTTGAATGTTTCCGCCCAATTGTGCAGCAGCTTCTATAAGAACAAATTCTTTTCCTTGCTTTTTAAGCTGATGTGCGACCGTAAGTCCTGTGATTCCTCCACCTAAAATTGCGATCATATGGTCATGGAGAATAATTGGGTAGAGGGTTTTTTTCTCATTAGCCTTAGGTCAAACGCCATGCAAATATTGCGCACAAATGCCTTGCCTTCTTCAGTTACACTCAATCCATTGCCATGCAATTTAACAAGACCGTCTGCCTCCAATTCTGCCAAGCGACCTTTTGCTTCTTGCAGAACAGTGTTTTGGCTATTTGACTCATCCCATTCAGTTTCAAAATGACACATTAAATTCAAAATGTGTTTTCTAATTAGCAGGTCCTCATCATTCAATAAATGACCCCTGAATATTGGAAATTCATTTTGCGCTAATTTGGAGTAGTAACCTTCGACGGATTTAACATTTTGAGCGAATGCATACCAACTATCGCCAATGCTAGAAACTCCTAAGCCTACCATCAACTGTGTTTTTGAAGCAGTATACCCCATGAAATTTCTGTGCAGTTTTTTATTTTGCATCGAAACATACAAATCGTCGTGTGGCAGTGCAAAATGATCCATGCCGATTTCTTTGTATCCACTTTCAAGCAGCAATTGATAACCTGATTCATACAATGCCCTTTTTTCCTCACTTTTTGGCAAATCATTTTCATCAAAACCACGTTGTCCATTTCCTTTAATCCAGGGAACATGGGCATAGCTGTAGAATGCAATCCGTTCTGGTTTCAATGTGCGTACTTTCTCTATCGTATTCTTCACACTGTCAAGGTGTTGATGCGGCAATCCATATACCAAATCAAAACTGATGGAGTTGTAGCCTGCATTGATGCTTTCTTCATGTACACGCAATACATTTTCAAAAGGCTGAACACGATTGATAGCTCTTTGAACCACAGGATCTAAGTCCTGAACCCCATAACTTGCACGTTTAAATCCATGTTTGGCCATTACATCAAGGTGCTCTCTTGTAGTGTTGTTAGGATGCCCTTCAAAACTAAATACATGATGGTGGGCCTTCTCTGCATTTTCAAACAGATGCGAAAGGAGATGATCAAGATTTTCAGCACTGAAAAAAGTGGGTGTTCCTCCTCCAAAATGCAATTCAGCGATGATGGGTTTTTCCTCAAAAAGTGTTAAATACAATTGCCATTCTTTTAGCAAAGCTTCAATGTAGGGAAACTCTACATCATGGTTTTTTGTAATGCGTTTGTTGCACCCACAAAAAGTGCAAAGATTCTCGCAAAATGGAAGATGTATGTAAAGGCTGATTCCTTCTTTAGCATTGCTCTCTTCAAAGGATTTCTTCACCGAGGCTTTCCATTTGTCTATGGCAATACCCTCTTCATCCCAGTATGGAACAGTTGGATAGGAAGTATATCTTGGCCCCGCTACATTGTATTTTGAGATAAGTGAATTCACCCTTCAAAATTAACCACTATGTTCTTGCAAGTCTTTAAATTAATTTAATAAAAAAGGGCTGCAACATTCTTTTCTGTTCCTACAATTCTTCTGTTGTTTAATATTAACTCGGAGGAATGTTCAATTAAGTGTTTTGTAGTACAGTTAGAGATTGTGACAGACTTTGCAAGAATTTTGGCAGGGCCATATTCTGTTTTCTTTCTTAGTGCTACAAATCCATAATCGCAGTCTGTTATGTTTGTGTTGCTAACATTTACTTCGGATAAATCTTTTGAGGCAATGCCTATACTGCAATTGCTTATTTCGCAATCCCAAACTTTAAGCGTAGATTCTTCTCCACCACTTATCCCTTTGTCGCTGATGTTTCGGATTACGCAACTTGAAATGTCAATTTGACTAGTACTAAAATCTATAGCATCATTGCCTACTTGCTCAAAAATGGAATTCCTTAGCTCGCCAGTACAAAAATCTGAATCAAAAGCATCGGCAAATATGTTCAGGAATTTACTGTCGCTGACGGAAAAATCTGATCGAATGATGTTTAGTGCGTCTTCACATTGATTATCCTCAAAAACAGTGGATTGAATGCTCACATCAGCTTCATAAAAATTGACAGCACCAGTGAGGCTCCAGCCATCATAATCGAGGGTGTTCAATCCTGAAAAAATAGTATGTTCAATGGTACTTACTCCAGCTGTTTGAAAAACATTAAAGCCATTCGCCGACTTGTCAGACGAATAAATTTTAATGGGTTGATCCTCTGTGCCTTTTAAATGAACTTTTGAATAGGAGAGTACAGCGGCACCATTGCGTAGGTCAAGTGTGACACCAGCTTCGATCTGGACAACTTTATTGTTGGGTACATATATTTTATGATTGAGGACATAATTGCCTTTCTCCAATAGAAATGTATCTCCTTTTAATTTAAATAGGTTTTCAGCCCTGCTGCTGTCGGATCGAATCAATTTCTGGTAAGGACTTAACGCTGTGTTTTTCGACCAAGGAGTAACTTTTGCAGTATATGTGGTTGCCTCGCCTTTAAGCTTAAAAACCAATTTATCTACCTCGTCAATTGCCCGAATATCTAACAAAGTGTCTGCTGCGCTTTCTGAAAAAGAAGAAAGTTTTATGTTTTCAGCAAATCTATAAGCCAATTGACCGTCCTCTGTTAAAAGTCCAATAGCTTCTATAGATTGTCCATTGTAGTTTTCAATTAAAAGTTTGGCTTGGTTTTCTTCTAAAAAATAGTAGCAATTCACATAGGAGGTTAAAATGGATACTTGCTTCATGGGTGTAGCCTTCTCATTGATAATTTCCTCATTGAGTATTTGTTCAAAGTGTCCGTCTGCAAACTTGGATTTTAATTCTGGCAAATAACTTCTAATGGAGGCTGCATTTTTTAGGAGAAAATCAACGCTCACATTATAAGTGGGGAATTCTCTTTTGATTAAATCTAGGTTCGCCATGAGGTCACCATTCATTGAATTGTATGCATCAATGATAAACTCCTTTTCGGAGTACTTTTCTAAATACGCAATGTATTGACTTACTAAAGCTTTTGAAGAATAGAGGAAGGGCATCAATCGCTTTTCCTCAATTAATTGAGCATTTTTAATGAAGAAGTTGGCTCTTGGAGAAGCTTTGGCATTTATGGGGACATTGTCTACAAAATTGTCAAAGTTGATGGGTTCAAGTTTACAGATTACAGGATTGTAATAGAAGCGTTGATTGTGCCATGCGAGACCATGTTTTCCATTGATAATGTCAATTAAGGCAAGGTATCTCGCCATCTTATCTATATCAAACAATTCATCTGCCGAATTTTTTGCATGCTTGTACTGCATTGCCAAACTGTGTGCAATCTTAAATTGCTTCATTAAAGAAGGCGATTCTAATAATTTACCTTCACCAAAAGGCAGTATCCTACTTACGCTGAAATGAGGCATTGGATGAGAATCTTTAAGTTTATTCGTGCCATGGTCAAATGCATTATTGTGCCAAAAAGGATCCTCATCAAATTTGAGAATAGGTCCTTCTCTTCTTTTGTTGTACTCTACCAATTGCTTTGCAAAGTGCTCCTCAATCGCATAGATTCCAACACTTTCTTTGTTAATGTTAAGTGGAGTGAATGAATAACGTGTGGTTAGAATGTCCTCTTGATCAAGAATGCGATGTGCAATGAACTCATGAAGGAAAAATCGCGATTTTGGTGTTTGCAACGAAAACGATTTCATGCGTTTAAAGGCATTGTCACTTCTCATCTTTATGCGGAATGACCATTTTTTGCCTTGAAGGTGATCCAACCAATCACCTTTGAGTCTTGCTTTAATGGGATATACATTTTTTTCATCTGAAAATACTGCCTTCTCCCAAGAATCATTGCTAAAATGCACCCCCTCTAAGAAGGCTTTTTTCCTTTCGTCTTTCAATCGGCTCATTTGAACATCAGTGAAATAGATGTTTAAATGATTGGTGTCATTATAGCTTGGATATATTTTTTTTTGAAAACATTCTATTTTTAGATCATCGAAGTAGGCACTATCTGCTCTTCCTCTTAAGGTAAACAATCTAAGCGCCTTAACACCCGGGGGCACTTCTATTTCGACTTGAATTTTTTCCCATCCATCTTTTCCGACTTCAACGATTTCATCTGCTCCCTCATACAATATGCCTTGAGGATCACTAGTTACGACTAATCCCGATTTTCTCAATTTATCGCGCCTCCAAATAGATATTTTGAAATATTGATTTGTTTGAATTTCATCTAAGTTGGTACCAAAGGAGTACTGTGAATTTCCTGTTAAAAGTATGCTGTATGGTGCGCTATGGTATTTGTCCTGACTTTTTATACCACTAAGATTCACTTCGACAATGGAGTCATTTGGCAATGTAAGTATTTGCTTTCCCTCGGTATTCAATGTTGAAACATCGCAGTTAATTGCATACAGAAGGTTTTCCTTGTTTTCCTTTTTTTGGCAAGACAATGTTGCCAGGATTATGAGGACAGTAAAACTGAAAAGTAAATTTTGCTGAATGTATTTTATAATGCGATGCATAACATTGACCTAAATGGCAAGGTGTTTATGAAAACATTCTATACCTACAGCATATTTTGAAAATTTTCCAAGACGAAAAGGAAGGGCTGCTGTTATTTTGGATGCGCCATTGTTTTTGTCTAGGTCGTATTTTAGTTCGACAATCACAGGTTGTGTTTCTTCGGCTTTTTCTATTATGCCTCTCGTTATATTGTAAAATTTCAAATTGAAATCTATGGTGATTCGGTAGAGATTATCGAAACTCTTGTAGTATTTCCGCTCATAAGAATTTAAAAGGGAAGGACGAAAATTCAACAGCTGATGCTTCACCTCTTCTGGAAGTTCCGATTGCTTAAAATAAGCTTGCCACTTTTCTTGTGCGTTGAATTCTTTTAAACTTAATTCAGGGAGTGGGAAGGATTCTTTCAAGCCACTCAACCCCCTTTTGATTTTAAATTCAAGGACAGGATTTTTGGCAACATCTTTTGGATGACCGTACCATCGAATTCTCATTTTATTTCGATGTGACTTGCCAAAATGATTGTCATAATAATTGTTCAAATTGGGTGTATCAAAGTACACATTGTTGATTTGTCTTTTTTGAAAAATTGGTCGAAATGCACCAGGATTTAACTTGATAATCCTTTCTACAGTTGAGAACGATTGATCTGCAACAAACTTTCTTTCAAACCTTGCGTTTTCAAGCGGGGTGTAATTTTCAGGATGAAGCATCAGACAGAATTCTAGTAAGCCTTTGAATCAAGAAAGGAAAGGTTAGTGTTGGGATATTGTTCCAACAATTCAGTTCTAAACGATTCTATTGCAGTAGGGTTTTTTATATCCGCCACATATGACAATTCAGTAGATCCATCAACATCATCAAAGCGCTTTAATTGAAATCGTTTAAAATGCTTGTCCATGATGAGTTGAACTTTTGAAAGATTAAGCTTAGACTTCTCTGTACTTAAATTGATGTATAGGTTTTGCGAACTGTCTTTTTTCTGAAAGAAAAAACGACCCCAAAGAATTGCCAGGAAAACACCGAAGGCCACTAAAACAATGATCAATTGGTTGGCGCCAAGTCCTAGACCAATTGATATAGAAAAAAAGATAAATGCCAATTCTTCTGGTTCTTTAATGGCTGCTCGAAATCGAACAATTGAAAGTGCGCCAACCAAACCCAATGATAGGGCAAGTGAAGATTTGACAATTGTGATGATCAACATGGTAGTAAAAGCAAGGATCATAAAGTTGGCTGCAAAATCTTTTCTGTTTGATAGACTTCTAGCTACTTTTTGGTAGCTAAGTCCTAAAATCCAGCAAAGTACAATGATGGCAAATGAATTAATTAGAAAGTCAGTTACTGAAAGGTTTACATTTTCTGTGATGAGAAACTTTTCGAAAAGTGTCCACTTGTCTTCCATGAAATTGTCGTTGAAATGATGTCAGGCAAATGTATTGGATTAAATTAACTTTTCTAAAAGGTTAATTTAAATTTAATCCATCATTGTCAGCTCAATGATTGTCGCTTATTGTTTTTTCAAATAGGCCTTGTCATAGACTTTAGTTGCTTCATCAGCATCTGCATAACCAACTAATTGAATTTTACCTTTTCCTTTATAATTGGAAAACCAAATTTTCAAAATGTCGCTAATGCCTGGATATTGAGCATCAAGTGCTGCAATGGAGTTGACGTTTTTAAGCGTTGAGTTTTCTCCTATTGCAATTAGTTTGTCATCTCTTTCGCCTTCATCAAGTAACTTCAGTACTCCTATTATTCTACAATTGAGGTATGAGCCTATGGAGGCTGCAGGTCCTATAGCTATAATGTCTAAGGGGTCTCCATCGCCTCCATCTGACTTTGGTAAAAGTGTGTTGGGTATCATCCCATAATTTCCAGGATACGCCAGATATTGTATGATCCGCGCTTCTCCATCAATGCTGTCTTGTTCAAGCTGTTGATTGGTCTTATTGTATTCAAATTTATTGTTTGTGCCTGCAGGAATTTCCACCAGCATTTGCACTTCAAAGCCATTGTTTAATGCTTTTTTTGCTTCCACGTTGGGGTCCTTTTTAGCACCATGCTTACAAGAATAGATGGACGCCAATAGCACAATTATCAATAGAAAATTTTTCATGATTCAATATTAGCGGTTTCTTTTAATTTTTGTGATGAGTAACTCTAACCATATTTTAATTTATACTATCATTGTTCAATAATAGTATGAAGAAAATTTTTACCTATTTATTCGTCTTTTCCCTTTTTTTTAGTGCATGCAAGAACGAATCCACTTACGTCGGAAAGAAAATTTTTCGTTACAATGTGGCAGAAGGAATAACTTCTTTGGATCCTGCAGCAGCAAGTCGATTGGAAAACATTTCTGCGGTAAACCAATTGTTCAATGGTCTAGTGCAAATGGATGATAAACTGAACATCCTTCCGTGCATTGCCAACAGATGGGAAGTTTTAGACAGTGGGTTACGTTACAGGTTTCATTTAAAAGACAGTGTTTATTTTCACAAACATTGGCTCCTAGGTAAAGACTCTACGCGCTTAGTTGAAGCAAAAGATTTTCAATATTCTTTCAATCGTTTATTGAATCCTGAGGTGCTTTCTGCTGGCAAGTGGGTCATGAATTCTGTAGCACGAAAGCAGGATGGAAGTTTGCACATAGCAACTCCAGATCGTTTGACTTTGGATATTTATCTTAAAGGGAAATTCCCGCCTTTTCTTGGAATATTGAGTATGATGTATTGCGCTGTTGTTCCGAAAGAAATCACAGAACATTATGGAAGTAAGTTTCGTTCGAACCCTATTGGAACGGGTCCGTTTACTTTTAAATTTTGGAAGGAAAACACAAAACTCATATTTCTTAAAAATGCATTCTATTTTGAGAAAGACAGTAAAGGAATAAGATATCCTTATTTAGATGCGGTTGCCATTTCATTCATTAAAGATCAAGAGGTAAGTTTTTTGAAGTTTGTAAATGGAGAATTTGATTATCTGAGTGGATTGCAAGGGAGTTATAAAGATGAATTGTTATCCTTAGAAGGAACTCTGAATGATAAGTACGTTGATGAAGTAAATTTTATGAGAAGTCCTTACCTCAATACAGAGTATTTGGGCTTTTTGCACGAGAATGTGGATGGGAAGTCCAATCCGGTTCAGAGCAGAGAAATTCGTCGCGCCATCAATTATGGTTTCGATCGCCAAAAGATGTTACGCTATTTAAGGAATGGGATCGGTTATCCAGCACTTTCGGGTTTTATTCCTTTTGGGCTACCTTCTTTTAATGAAGAGCGTGTCCGGGGTTATTCCTATCAACCTGATTCTGTCCGTATATTGCTAGAACGTGCTGGTTACCCTCGAGGAAAAGGACTTGATCCAATTGATTTAAATACTACCCCTCAGTATTTAGACATTTGTGAATATGTGCAACATCAATTGGGCGAACTTGGAATTCCGATCAATGTGGTGGTCAATCAGGCGGCCACCAACAATGAACTCATTGCCAATTCAAGGGTTTCTTTCTTTCGTAAATCTTGGGTGGGGGATTATCCCGATGCAGAAAATTATTTGTCCCTGTTTAGGAGCGCAAATTTTGCGCCGGATGGTCCAAATTATACTCACTTCAACAATCTGCAATATGATCAATGGTATGAAAAGGCCATGTCTACTACCAATGACAGTTTGCGCTATAATTATTACCAAAAAATGGACAGTTTAATCCTTTCTGAGGCTGTAGTCGTTCCTTTGTTTTATGATGAAGTAGTGCGGTTTACACAAAAGGGACTTAAGGGTTTAGGGACAAATGCAATGAACTTAATTGATTTGCGCAGCGTACAAAAAGATCCTGATTAAACAATTCAATTTTAGAGGGGTTATTTTTACTCCGAAAAGAAATTCCACTGAAGCCACTTCAAAAAAAATATAGAAAAAGAGCACGCAACAGCTTACTGTTGCTCCTCATCTTTACGCTCTTTTTTGGTTACAGTGCACTGCAATTGAAGTTTGATTACGACTTCGAAAAATTCTTTCCTGGTGAAGGACATGAATTGGCCTTTTTCAATGAATTCAGAAAAACATTTGAGACAGACAATGATTTTGTGCTCCTTGCACTTGAGAATGAAGAAGGTGTTTTTCAAGAAGATTTTTTAATCACTTCTCGGCAGTTTGTGTCCGAATTGGAGCAAATGATTCACGTGAGGACTATTTACTCTCCAATCAATGCTGAATATCCTAAAGTCATACCCGGCAGTATCGTGTTCAAGCGTTCTCCATACCTTAACATCGATCAACCTGAGTTGTACTCAAAAGATTCTTTGTTCTTTGCCGATTCCAAAGAACTTATGGCGGGCATGCTTTCTATTGAAAGCAATTCCATTTGTATCCTCTTAAAACACAAACAATTTATTACAAAAAAGGAGTCTGATGAATTGCGCATTGCGTTGGATGAACTGATCGGAAATTATGATTTCGACAAGGTACACTTGGTCAGTAAAATCCACGGACAAAAGGTATATGTAAACATCATGCAGCAGGAATTCTTGCTTTTTACCTCAATTTCCATATTCATTCTTGTCATTTTTCTATGGTTTACTTACCGTTCTCTTTGGGGAATCTTGGTACCGCTCGTGACTGTTTTAATTGCAGTCATCGGAAGCAGTGGAACCATACAATTGAGTGGAAAATCACTGAACATGATGACTACCTTATTGCCCATCATTATGTTGGTAGTAGGCATGTCGGATGTAGTTCATTTTGTTTCAAAATATTTGGAAGAAATAAGATTGGGCAAGAATAAATACGAAGCTGTTCGCTTAATGCTGAATAAGGTTGGGATCGCCACATTGTTTACCTCCATTACCACTGCAATTGGATTTGCTACACTTATCACCATAGACATGGAACCTGCACGTGATTTCGGAATTTATATCGCGGTAGGAGTTCTGATTGCTTATTTAGTCACTGTTTTGTTGATTCCTTCACTCTTTGTTTTTATGGGCAAGCCTAAGATCATTGACTCCAAACGTTTAAGAAACCATTGGGACAGGGGCTTGGGCAAAGGCTTTGTTTGGGTGCTTAGAAAAAGAAAACCCATTCTTTTGCTTTATGTGTTCCTTGCTTTTATTGCTGCTTTTGGCATAGATCGTATTCGTTTCGATTATTTCTTGATGCACGATTTAAGCGATGATGACCCCATGATGCAGGAGCTTTTTTATTTTCAAGACCATTATGGTGGTATTCGTCCATTTGAGATGGCACTTATGCCCAAAGGGGATTACAAAGTCACCGATTACAAATTTCTCAAGGAGGTGAACATCATCGAAGATTACTTGGACAGCAGCTATGGGGTGTCTCACTTGACATCACCCATTACTCCTTTAAAGTTCATCAATAAGGTTAGTCGCAATGGTAGAGAGGAATACTATCGTTTTCCTTTAAAAGAAAGTCGTTATGACTATTTGATGGATTTATTAGAAAAACAAGCAGATTCAAGTTTGCGCTTTTTAATTGCGCCAGAGGCGCAAATGGCAAGAATCAGCGGCAGAATAAAAGACCCCGGAAGCTTCGCCATGTTAAAAAGAAATGAAGCACTCCATGCATTTATACAGCAAAATATTGACACTCGTATCGTCGATTATGAACTTACTGGCACGCCAGTAATTATTGATAAAAGTAGTCGCTATTTATCTAGAAATGTGATTCTTGGCTTATTGGTGGCCTTTGGGGTCATTGCCTTGCTCATGGGATTTCTTTTTCGCTCCATTAAAATGGCCTTTCTCTCTTTGATTCCCAACATTTTCCCAATTGTACTTACAGCAGGTTGTATTGGCTATTTGGGCATTCCATTAAACATGTCTACGGCACTTATTTTTACCATTGCCTTCGGAATTGCGGTCGACGATACCATTCATTTCCTGAGCAGGTACAAACAAGAGATGAATCGAGGAATTCAAAACTTTTGGGCCATCAGACGAACCTTTTTATCTACGGGAAAAGCCATTATCATTACGACCATTATGCTAATAGGGGGCTTTGGCAGCCTGATTTTGTCTGATTTTAAAAGCACTTTTTACATCGGATTTTTTGTAAGCATGACGCTGAT
>PAVT01000004.1 GCA_002713165.1 Verrucomicrobiota bacterium | reverse complement strand
TACTGAACAGTGGCCAGCAATTAGACTTGACGGGATTAAGCGATGGCTTGTACATGATTCGTTACAAAAACATCCTCAAGAAAGTGGTGGTGAGTAAGTAGAACAATATTGATGAAAATATTTTAAACCAAAGCGGCCTTCCATTCGGAAGGCCGCTTTTAATTTATAGCGATGCTTGCGTTTTCTTATCAAATCACGGATCTGTTCAATAATGAAATCTAGATGATCATAAAAAGTGTCGATGCCATCAAGGATAAAACATCAATTCCCACCCAACTTAATCACTTAGTTCAGGAGCAGGTTTTAATAGTTAGCAATTCACCTTCGTGTAGATAATTTAGCATGTAAGAAGTACAAGTATATTTGATTTATATCGAATAAAAGCGCTTCCAATTTTTATTCTTCGTTAGCAGGAGGTGCTTCAGAGTCAGAATTTCCTTCTTCAGAAGCATCGCTTGATTTGTTAGGGATTACTCCATGAAAGTGGGTATGAAACTCCTTAGTTTTGGTTCTGCCGAAAATAAGGTTTAATCCGAATCTAACCTGGGCATGTCTGGCATGCTGAGGCTGAATTGCACCAAGAACGTTGTCAGATACAATGTAAAACTGTACTGGCCCAGGATCAAGTACCAGACCCAATCCTAAATTGTTGTAGGAGCGGTTAATCAAAGTATAAGCGGCTGAAAGAGAAATCCACTTGGTCATTTGGCGGTTTATATTAAGGGATAAGGCAGGGCGAATATCTCCTTGAAAGAATTCGGTATGTAATATTCCTCCAGCAACTGTCTGATCATTTAATTTGTAGTTAGCCCCCATGTATATTCGACTTGCAAGTGCACTCTTATATTCTTCCCCTTCTTTCTCTACCAAATTGAAAGCTTCTTGAAGGGAGTCTAAAACACGATCAAATGAAGTTTCATCTCCAGGAGATTGAGCGTCCAATATATCTATATCCACACCTCTATAGTTGTATGGTTCTCCATCATTAGAATAGCTCTTGGTATAATCCTTCCATGTGATGTAACCAATATCTATCACGCTAGCATTGAAACTCCATTTTTCATTTAATTCATAGTTGGCACCAAAGTCTAGGCCCCAACCTTTATTATCTCTTCCAGAGAAATACTCCATTGCACCTTCATTTTCATCTACTTCTTGAAATCCAGTGGTGCGCAATGTTAAATCTGCACTTCCTTTGATTGCAAATGTTTGAGGATCAGTTTGTATTTTAATGTTTGACTCTTCACTGTATATATTTTCCATGCCATAGAGGTATTTCCCTTTAATTCCCAATCGAAGTTTTTTCGTCAATTGATGCGAGACCCCTATACCATACTCGCGATAATGATTGAGATTTAACCCTAAACCTTCAAAATTTGCTTCAGAAGATCCAAAACCTGCGTTTCCTTTATAAATGAAACGAAATAAGTCCTTATTGTAGGTTAATCTGAAATTAGCGTTTTCTGTAACATTTACTGTTAATTGGGTGCGATCATTGATGTTAAATCCAAAAGATAACAAATCAACTTTTAGGTTAAATGATAGGTAATTATTGTCCTCCATTGTATTGATAAGATTGTCAAAGTCCAAATAAAGGTCACCATTCCGTTCTTCAAATGCATCAGAGTAGGCAAAGCCACTGTTACTTAAGCTAAAATAATTAGAAGATAAAGCTGGTAGTCCGATGTAAAACTTCCCATTGAATCTATTTGAAGGATTACTGTATATGGATTGTGGGACATTTCTTAAATTGTACATGATGAAATCTTGCTGTGCAATTACGCAAAAGATCATGAAGAATGCGACGGTTGTTAGGCTGAGTTTTTTCATCATTATTTAATTAAAATTGAAGCTTTGAGGCCAATGAAAATGGACAGACGATAACTGTCAAGGAATTGAATAGTTTGCCTTGGATTTGAATTTGGATCACCAGCATTCAATTCCGCTCTGATTATTGCATATTTGCCATTGGCGATATTTTGCAATCGTTGAGTATTCACAGGTACGTCTATATTGGAAACACTGTTGGAAACGGTTTTTCCATTATTGTCTGTGTTAGAGGAAGGAATCACAAAAAGATCGTTGCCCAGGGTATTGGCGTCATCCGTAAAAAGTGAATCAATTGCGTTGTAATTCTCATCTGTAAAAATGACTTGAAAAGTCGTGCTTATGGGGAAACCATTTGTCGTATTTATTCTTAAAATTCCACTTTCAAGGTCATCCGTATTATCAAAACCCAAGTCAATGGTGTCATTCAGTGTGAAAGCTGAGGCAGCCCCTTCAAAAGGGAGTTTTAGAAATACATCTAAACCAATTTTTGAGGTGTCAGTGACAAAGTTCCTATTTGCAGTTTTCCCATTTGGATTTAAATTTGCAGTTGCCTTATATGCAATTTCTCGGACAAAGTGATTGACAACCGCTGGGATATTACTGTTGTTTTTATCCATTTCAAAGCTTGTCTTTCTATTGCCATCTTTAACAGGAAAGTTTAATGCTAAGGGATTAGAATTAGCAGGAATAACTATGTTTAATGTACTCGGAGTATTGTCAGGATTATAGGCCAATAGGTTTTGAAAGTTTAATAAGGAAGGCATTCCAAAAGAGTTGGAAACAGTAACTTCCATAAATGGATTTGAAAGAAAAAAGGTGCCGTTGTTGAAATTCTTAAAAAGCCCAATATTAATCGCATTCGAGTCAAGATTGAGGTCAATATTTCCCACATAGCCGTTAAAGCGTTTGAACTCTAGATTCCGCATGCGCAAAACAAAGCGCAATCCATCATTTGAAGTGGAGCTGTTGCCAGATATTAGATTGAAAGTAATTTCAAAGTTCACAGGAATTTGATTAAGAGTAGTCCCACCATTGGTCATGTCAATTGTATAGCCCTTGAGATCCGTTACTTCTGATCTACTTACAACACCTCCAGCGGCTTGGTTTAAGTCGTAAGTGACTTCTAATGAATTACCTCTGCTGTCAACAATGCTTGGATATTTAGCTACGACGGTAACATCATGTTCAAAGGTGTTTTCAATGGTTAGCACTAGGTCCCCTGCTTTCATCAACATGGAATCTATTTCCAGTTCAGTGCCATTGTTGTTAAATGTAAAAATGAAATTTTCTGAAAGGGTGGTGTCTCCCCCTGTTGGAGGCAGCGGCTTAGGAGAAGAGTAAGACTGTTCAAAGCTTTGAATTGGCAAATCGATGATATCGGCTCCTTGTGTCGTGAATACACGGCCATCATAAACCACTTGCAACACTCCCGTTGTAGGATCTTTTTGAACAATATTGTTCTGATCTTCCTTTAATACTATGTCTTCAATGGAAAGATTAGAGTTGACTAAAGGGAGTGCCAATTCAGGCCTCCAATCGTCTGTTTTAATCTCGTCAAATTTTAAATAATCTTCAGTACATGAGGAAAGGTACAAGAGCACATAGGTGGCTAAAAGCACTCTAATTAGTGGCTTTTTCATTGTGATTGGTTTAATTAATTATGGTTAAAGATATATTTTTTCTTTCTTTAGTAAAAAAGCCTACAGTATCAAACTGAGTTGATCTGGAAGTAGTTTGAAGCTAATTCTATGATGTATATTACTACCATTTGATTTGATGGCTTTTCTGTGCATTTTTGTTGGGTAACCTTTGTTTTGATTCCAACCATATTCTGGATATTTTTCGTGCAATTGCAGCATAAATTGATCTCGATGGGTTTTCGCGAGGATAGAAGCAGCGGCGATGGACCTAAATCGTGCATCTCCTTTCACCATGCAATGATGTTCGATGTTTTTGTAGGGTTTAAACTTATTTCCATCTACTAGAATTCGATCAAAGGAATGGTTCAAATTATCCAAAGCTAGGTGCATCCCCAAAATGGAAGCATGCAATATATTGATTTCATCAATTTTTTTTTCATCTACAAAACTTACTGACCAAGCCAATGCATTTTCTTCAATCCATAGACGCAGTTTGTGACGTTGCTTTTCGCTAAGCTTTTTGGAATCGTTGAGCGCAGAATTCCATTTTCTAGGATCTAGAATGACAGCAGCTGCTACAACTGGTCCTGCAAGACAACCTCTTCCAGCTTCATCGCAACCTGCTTCAATACCTTCTTTCAAATGATAATTTTTAAGACTCATTGACTTCTATTGTCTTTAAAATACTTTCCCAAAGAAGGGTTGCACTTTTGTCCCAAGAAAAATCTTTCACACGGTTCGAACCAAGCTGAATCAACCTTGACCTAAGTGCTTTATCAGTACTAATTTTTACCATGGCCTCCGCAATTGACTCAATGTTGAAGGGGTCGCACAAAATAGCAGCTCCACCTGCAACTTCAGGCATAGAAGTAACGTTGGAAGTAATTACTGCAGTTTGACATTGAAAGGCCTCTAAAATAGGTATCCCGAAGCCTTCAAATACCGGGGTATATGTCAATGCGGTGGCTCCGCTTAAGAGAGCAGTGAGCTTCTCATCCTCTATCCGTCCAAGAAAGTGAATGCTTGATTTATGGGACAAATTTTGATACCTTTTTTCAAGTGCTTTTGGCCACCATTTTTTGTTCCCAACGACGACTAAGTCGATGTTTTTTTTTGTTTTTGATTTGAATTTATCAAAAGCGATAAAAAGGTGTTCTAGATTTTTTCGTGGATGTATAGTGCCAATAAAAATAAAGTAGGGTTTATTTAATTCAAATTCTAATCTAATTCTTTGTATTTCTTCATCAGTGGCCTTTCTAAAAGCCTCATTTGCACCATTAAAAACAAGGTCTATTTTATCATTTGCCAGTGAGTAGGTATTGATTAAGTCTTGCTTCGTATATTCCGAAACTGTTGCGATCCGGTCAGCACGTCTAGCATATTTAGGAAAAAAATATTTCAAAAACATCCGATGACTTTTAAGAATGTTTTCTGGATAATGCTCGAAGTTTAAATCATGAATAACTGCCAATGATTTGCACTTTAGATTTGGCGGAATCCAGCCTTCTGGTGAAAGGAAAAGGTCAAAATTGAGTTTATTGAGATAGTTCTTCAAAACTATCTCAAACCATATCACCCACAATATTGGATGTCTTGCCTGGGGGGCAAGAGTGATTATTTTAGCGTTGGAAGGGAACTTAAAAACCGCTTGTTCAATTTTTCGATCAAAAATTAAATGGAATTCAGTAGTGGGATTTTTCCGTATTATTCTTAAAAGAGTCTCATAAGCAAACCTTCCAATTCCATCCATTTTTGAAGGAACCAGCAGCCGAGTATTTACTGCTATTTTCACAAGATGAAATTAGTTTTTCTGCACCATGAAATTGATGCCAAAGAAAAAATATTCTCTGAAAAATTTATTTTTTCTCCAAAGCTTTTGTTCCTTTTTAACTTTTTCCTTGGCTTTAGTATTTGGAAACATAAAAGGGAGATAGTAACGAATGTATTCTACCGAATCCTTCAATATGCTAAAATGTTGCTCTGAAAATGCAGCATCCCATTCAGACAAACTTCGAATGTTTTCATTGCCAAGAAGGATGTCTTTCTTTAAGGTCTCATCATAGATAGTAATGATTCTTTTATTTCCCCTTTGCAAATACAATTTTGCGTTTTGAATCACATTGTTGCCATTTTCTTCAATGATTAACAGCTGCCCTTTAGGCTTGAGTACTTGATTGAGAATTGAAAGGGCCTCGTCTAAAGGCTCCAAATGGTGGAGGGTGTCTTGGATGATGATTAAGTCGTACGCCTCCTTTTGGAAATTGTGATCAAAGATATTCTCGTAAGAATAGGTGAATTTACTCACATCTCCAAATTGACTCCAAAATTCAAGTCTTTTTGGGATTTGGGTGATATAATGTTCTAAAGTTGTGCCATGAGAAGCAATTCCATTGATGGACAAAAAGATGGCGGTTGTTCCAAATCCACAACCGCAGTCCCAAATTTTAGCATGAGTATCGTCAATATGATCAATAACATACTGTAAGCGTTGACAGAAGTATGCCTTTCGATATTCAAATCTTGAAGGATTTTCGAGGTATTTGTAGTAATAGTGCAAATCCTCGTTTTGTTTCAACTCTTCTATAAAATGATCAAAGAATTGCTCAACGGTCATGTTCATGCTCAGAAATAAAGGGTGCAAATATACTGAGCCCCATCGAAACACTATGTTTTGATTGCTTTACTTTGCCATTCTTCAGAGCATATTTCATGAAAAGGAAATTCGTAAATAATTTATTGTTTGTACTTGTGCTCAACTTGCTGATAAAGCCATTTTGGATATTGGGAATTGATGTGGGTGTCCAAAATGCAGTCGGGAGCAATGAATACGGGCTTTATTATCATTTGTTGAGTTTTTCAATTTTGCTCAATATAGTTCTGGATTTCGGAATCACGAACTATAACAACAGAAACATAGCTCAGCATAACCATATGCTGAAACGTTATTTTTCTGGGATTTTCAATGTAAAGATTATACTCAGTCTCTGTTATTTAAGCTTAACATTTATAGCTGCTTTATTGGTAGGCTATGAGGGCGAAGAGTTGTGGTTGCTTTTTCTTTTAGGAATCAACCAGATATTGTCTTCATTCATACTTTACTTGCGTTCAAATGTGTCAGCACTTCATTTGTTCAAAACGGATGCCTTACTCTCTGTAATGGATCGCTTGTTGATGATATTGCTTTGTGGCATATTGTTGTGGGGCAACATTACAACGCAAGCATTTCAGATTGAGTGGTTTGTATATGCACAGTTTTGGGCTTACTCAGTGACAATGTTGGTTGCGTTTGTTGTTGTATTCAATAAAGCCAAACTGTTTAGAATGAAGGTTGATATTGCCTTATTTCTCCTAATTCTAAGGCAAAGTTTGCCGTTTGCTCTGCTTGTCCTGTTGATGTCTTTCTATTACAGGCTGGATTCTGTGATGATTGATTTATTGATGGACGAAGGGAAACAGGAGGTAGGCATTTATGCGCAAGCCTACAGGATACTGGAGGCTTTCAACATGTTGGGATTTTTGTTTGCAGGCTTGTTGCTGCCCATATTCTCCAAAATGATTAAAGACAAACTCAAGGTAGAAGGTTTGCTAAACACTTCCTTCAATATTCTTTTTGTTCCTGCTGTAGCAATTACAGCAGTATCTTTAATGCACAGTCAGAGCATCATGGATTTGCTTTACGTCGAACATGTTCATGAATCAGCGGAGGTATATGCAATTCTTATGATCTCTTTTATCGCAATTGCTTTGACTTATATCTATGGAACATTGTTAACTGCAAACGGAAGCTTAAGACAATTGAACACAATCGCCTTGATTGGCTTTGCAACCAACTTTATTTTGAATTACCTTCTTATTCCTAAATATGGTGCTAAAGGGGCCGCTATAGCTACATTGATTACTCAGTTCTTTGTAAGCATTGCCCAAATTGTTGTTGTAAAGAGTTTATTCAGAATAAACTATGAGTTCTTGTTGTTGATCAAATACCTTGTGCTTTTGGTCTTGGGAGGGGTCATCAGTTTCTATACAAAAGAAGTGTTCTCAAATTTTTTGGTGCATGCAATCACTACAACCATAGTTTTTAGTGCGATAGCTATATTGCTAGGTCTAATAGGAAAAGATCAGTTAGTCACACTTCTTAAAAAGAAATCGATCAATTGATACCTAAACGTCGTATTTTTTCCTTTATCGACTCTTCAAGATCTGAGTGATGGGTGAAAGTTACTGTTGCCTGATGAGTACCTTGTTTGACTGTATAGTTTAATTTGGTTTTTTCTAGATAGCCTACTAAAGCCCCCAATCGGTCATATTCGACATTGATTATTTGGCTAGTCATTACCAAAAAAGGAATGATATTATTTTTGCTCAATGCTGCTTTTGCAGTACCCCTGTATGCCTTAATGAGTCCTCCAACGCCAAGCTTTGTGCCTCCGAAATACCGCACCACAACAATGGCGGCGTTCAGTAATCCATGCGATTGAAGTTGCCCTAGAATTGGCATTCCAGCACTATTTCTGGGTTCGCCGTCGTCATTTACAAGATAATATTCTTCAGAGTGTTCATGAATTATAAAGGCTGTGCAATGGTGATTCGCCTTCGGATGTTGCTTCTTTATCTCAAGAAGCTTGGATTCAAATTCTTTCTTGGATTGAACAGGATAGGCGAAACCGATGAATTTGCTTTTGTTGATGCTAAGCTCTTCAGTAGATAATCGCTTAAGAGTATTCATCGTTTAAACTGAAAAGGAAATGATCAAAATTGCCATCACTGAAATGGAAACACCAATTTTATTGACGACCGAAAATCGTTCTTTGAAAATGAGCAAGGAAGCAGCAGTAGTGAGCACTACTACACCAACATTGTTAATGGGGAAAACAACCGAACTGTCAAGGCCGAATCGGTTAAACGTTTCAATCAAGAAATAGATGGAACCGAAATTGATTATACCTAAGAGGATCCCTGAAAAAACTTCTCGCAAACTAATTTTTCTATAATTGGATTTGAATAAGATCACCAGAAGGCCAATAATAAAAGAAGTAAAGAAAATAGTAGCGGTAAACAATTGCACATCAATCAAATCCTCCTTTAGATAATGGTCTTGGTTGAATTTTATGAAAGTGTCGATAAATCCTGACCCAAGAAAGACAATCAATGGAAGAAAAAATAATTTTTTATCGAAATATTTTTTTTGAGCTTTAGGTTTGAGCACTGAGAGGTAAATGCCCAAAAGGGTTAATGCGATTCCTATTAGTTTGATAAATCCTAAACTTTCGTCATAGTAAAAAAATGCAAATATGACCGGAAATATAAGTGCCATTTTGTTTGAAATGGAGGCCACAGAAGCTCCCATTTTTTGTGCTGTTAGTGCCATTATATTGAAAAGAGAAATAAAAATAACTCCAAGAACTGATGCATTCAATAACCAAGGTGCTTCAACAATGTGATGCATTATTTCTGTTGGTTGGTCAACGAGCAGAAAGCCAGTTAAACCTGCAGTTAGGTAATTGACTACAATTGCCACGAAAGTATTTACCTTGAATTTTTCAAAACTCTTAAAGAGTAAGAAAATAGCAGATGAGCAAACGATACTTAGCAATAAAAATATCATGCTTGATCATTTCTATAAATGTCTACCCAATCAGTATCAATTTTAAAGCGTGTTTTAGAAACATTGCCCAAATCTGGTGATTTTACACCTTTGTGAAAACGCACTTTGCCCATGATCACTCTTGCTTCATTCCATAAATTTTTTGCGATAAATGCTTCTAGCGTCTTTGCCCCTCCTTCAACGATTAAAGATTGAAAATGGTTTTCACGGCATAAATGAAAGAGTTCATTGAAAAATGTTCCTTCTTTAAATCTTCTCCACTCAAGATGCCCTTTTACCTCGTTTTTGGTTTGATTTAAAATATAGGTATTTGCCCTTTCATTAAAAATGGCTGCTGCTGCATTTACCCTTAACTGATTGTCAATTAAAATTCTGTTGGGGTTCAATCCATTAACGTTTCTACAATCAAGTTGTGGGTCATCCAATAGAGCGGTTTTTGTTCCTACCAATATAGCATCTTCCTCTGCACGCCAAAGATGTGTAAGTTGATTAGTCCTTTCATTGGTGATCCAACGTTCTCTTCGGCTCATGGAATTGTCATTAACGCCGATAAAACCATCAGAAGAAACGGCCCACTTAAGGATAATGTATGGACGCTTTTCCTTGTGGAAGGTGAAGAATCTTTTGTTCAACTCATTGGCCTCCATTTCACAAACACCAAGGATAACATTCACACCATGAGCTTTTAGCTTTTCTATTCCTTCTCCATTGACTTTTTTAAATGGATCTGCAGTCGCAATCACTACCCTTGGAATTTGATGCTGAATGAGCAAGTCGACACAAGGGGGTGTTTTACCAAAGTGTGTACAGGGCTCTAAGGTAACATATGCTTTTGCTTCCTTTAACAGCGCTTTATTCCTCACTGAATTGATGGCATTCACTTCAGCATGTGCTTCACCATATTGTTGATGAAATCCTTCTCCTATAATTTTGTTTTTGTAAACAATAATACAACCAACTCTCGGATTGGGAGATACCTTGAATTTACCATGATCGGCCAATTCTAAGGCCCTTCGCATATATTTTTCATCCTGATTTTGCACCGATTCAAATGTAGATAAAATGCTAATTTGGACAACAGCTAAAACAGAGATGAAGTTCAAAGAGCACAAGGCTTGGTTTATAAATGCGGTAGAGGGTAGATACACTGAAAGAGAGATTTTGCAGCTATATCACCGCACGATTGATCACTATTTAAAGATGGACAGAGTTCTTTTGAAATTAAAGGAAGCAGAAGTATTCCCTCGAGAGTTTGAAGAAGTATTTGAAAGTGCGGTCATGGAATTAAATCAAGGAAAACCGATTGATTACATATTGGGTGAAACCTTGTTTTTTGGGTATCCTTTCAGCATCGATGAGTCTGTGCTTATACCAAGACCTGAAACAGAAGAGCTAGTGTTGATGATCATAGAGAGAGAAAAGGAAACTGCATTGGATATACTTGATATAGGGACAGGTTCAGGCTGCATTCCAATTGCAATTGCGCTAGAGAATAAATTTTATCAAGTCTCCGCTTGCGAAATTTCAAAAGACGCATTGAAAAATGCAAAACAAAATGCAGAGAACTTAAAGGCCAATGTGGAGTTTTTCCAAATGGATATCCTTTCAGAAATTCCAGACAAGAAATTTGACATAGTGGTAAGTAATCCACCATATGTAAAGAGAGAGGAATTGAATGAGTTGCAAAAATCTGTGGTGGAGTATGAGCCCTTAATTGCCTTGAGCCCTGAAGGAGACCCGCTTATTTTTTACAAACGAATGGTGAACATTGCTCCTCAAATTTTAAACTCTGGAGGCAGATTTTATTGGGAAATACATGAAGACATGGGTGAAGAAGTAGTTGAATTGCTGAAAGGACCTCATTTTTGGAATGTAGAGCTGAAACAAGATTTTTATGGTAGAGATCGTTTTGTCAGAGCTGTCTACGAGCAATAATTTTTAAATGCTTGTTGAGCATTTACATCGCCTTGTCTCATTGCTCTACGAAAATATGAACAAGCCTCTGTTTGATTTTGATTCATTCTGCTAAGTATTCCCATTAAAAAAAGTGCACGGCCGTAATTTGGGTTTAGATTCAAAGCAGTGGTCAGTTCTTTTTCAGCTGCATTTAACTTTCCCAATTGAATCAGCGAATATGCCTTGTTGGTGTAGGACTCTTCATGCGCCCTTAGAGCAATGCTCGAGGAATAGTCTTCAATGGCCAATTCAAATTTTTTAAATTTTGCATATTCATTTCCGCGATTAAAATAAGCATCGGCGTGGGGCCTTAGATCAATGGCTATGTTGAATTGTTTTATTGCTTTTCCAGACTGATTGTTTTTCGAGTACCAATTCCCCAAGTTTGAATGTGCATCTGAATAATTTGGATTGAGCAATGTGGCTTTTTCAAAATGAACAAGGGCTTCTTTTGATTTACCTTGCTTAAGGAGGTAGCTCCCTAAATTATTATGAGCTTGAGCCACATTTGGGTGTTTGTTCAGCACATCAGCCCACAATAAGCCATCGTTTTGCCAAAGCTGAAGGCGCTGAAAGCTCAAGAACGAAAATAAAATTGGCAAAGCAATTAGAAGACGGACGTGTTTCTTGCCAAAGTGTTTATCAATCAAAAATGAAACAAGGATAAAGAGCCCAACCATTGGCAAGTACAAATACCTGTCTGTAGTTAATTGATTGCCCAATGGAATGATTTGCACGACGAGTACAATTGTGCACAGATAAAAAAGTACACCAAACCATATTTTATTGTTCGACCTGTATTTGAACACTAAATAGGCCACCAAAGAAAGTAGTGGAATGCTGAGATAATAATTCCATGGTAAGCCAATCCCACTCTCTGGAAAGGGATAGAAAATTGACAGCGAATTTGGCCAAACAAACTTGACTGGATAATAAAGTAGATTTCTAGTAACGATAATGGTTCGGTCAATTAGGTCGAATCTTTGCGATAATTCGGACAAATGTCCTGCAGATTCTCTACTGAGCAAAGTAATAATCCCAAAGAATAGCCCGACTAGGGCAAAAGGCATATGGCCGAATAACTTTTTTAAGGTGATTTTACCAAGAAAGTACAAATTCAACAAAGGCAAAACCAAAACAAGAGAAATTGCAGAGGACTTTGCCAGTGTTGCAAATAGGAAAAACAACAAACTCCTCCAATAAGGAGGTTTCTTTTGAGTTTTACAATGCTTGATGTAAGCATCTATGCTCAACAATGAAAAACTGCTAAACAAAAGATTGCTGTATGCTGAAACCCAAGCAACACTTTCTACCTGCAAGGGATGCACTATGAATAGTATGCTAAGAATTTGTGCAGTTTCTTTCTTGCAAAAATGCCTTAAGACATTGTATACAAGAATGCCATTGATTAGATGAGTGACTAATGAGGCAAAGTGAAACCAAAATGGATCAATTCCGTGAATTTGGGCAATCAATAAATAAGCCGTGGTCGTAATCGGTTGATACATGCCTACGAATGTATTGCTGAAAATGCCGATGATGGCAGCGAAGTTGAGTTGTTTCAGGAACGGATTCTCGACAACTTGAACGTAGTCATCTAAATTGGAGAATGGTAAATCAAGAACAGGGATAAATGTAAGCGAAAAGGCAATTAAGAGGACAAAATAGATCCAGTTTTCTTTCAAAAATTTCATCCGTTCAAAAGCATCTTAATGCACCATTTTCTCAAGAGTTGAAGGACAATGCTTTTTCTACCATCTTTTTTGATCCCATAATTACTGGAATGCGCTGGTGCAGACTGTTGAGTTCTGCCTCCATAATAGGCATTGCACCATCAGAGGCAATACCTCCTGCTTGTTCAACAATGAATGCCATGGGATTGCATTCATAAAGCAATCTTAATTTGCCATTTGGGGCTAACGCACTAGATGGATAAATAAAGATGCCACCTTTGATTAAGTTTCTGTGCAAGTCTGCAACCATGGAACCAATATATCGAAGCGAATATGGTTTTTTATCATCGTGGGTTTCTTTGCAATGTGCAACATAAGATCTTATTGCATCTGGAAAAGCCTCTAAATTTCCCTCATTGATAGAATAGATGCTCCCATTTTCAGGAACTTGGATGTCTGGGTGAGAAAGACAAAATTCGCCAATCGATGGGTCCAGCGTAAATCCATTGACACCATTTCCTGTGGTATATACCAGCATTGTTGAAGAACCATAGATTACATAACCAGCAGCAACTTGGGCATTCCCTTTTTGTAAAAAATCTTCAATATTTGCTTGGTTTCCAATTTTTGATATTCTTCGGTAGATGCTAAAGATTGTGCCGATTGAAACATTCACATCAATGTTTGAGGATCCATCCAAAGGATCAAATGCTACAACGTATTTGCCATTTTTAGAAATCTCATTATCAAATGCTACAAAGTCATCATTTTCCTCCGAGGCGATGCCACAAACCTCACCTCCACTTTTAAAGGTATGAATGAATTGTTCGTCAGCGAAAACATCCAGTTTTTGCTGTGTTTCTCCTTGTATATTCTCAGATTGTGCAGAGCCCAAAATGTCTGCCAAGCCAGCTTTATTCACTTCTCTGTTGATGATTTTCGAGGCCACTACAATGTCATTCAAGATGCCACTCAATTCTCCAGTTGCAAAGGGGAAGTCCTCTTGTCTTTCAGCAATAAATTCATTGAGTGTTTTAAGCTTGCTCATAGTAATATTTGTTTCATTTACGTTAGCAAATATCGCAAATCCCCAGCAGTAGTGGCATCGTTTTCAAGGCTAAGAACATTACATTTGCAAAAAGGGAAAAATGTCATTTAGAGTTCGTTCAGCCATTAAGGAAGATTGTGCTCAAGCACTTAAATTGATTAAGGAGCTTGCTGTATTTGAGAAGGCAGAACATGAAGTAAGCTTGAGCCTAGAAGAATTTATAAAAGACGGTTTTGGGGAAAGCCCAAGTTTCTTTATGTACGTTGCAGAATCGGATGTAAATATTGTAGGAATTGCTTTGTGTTACGAGAAATACTCCACTTGGAAGGGGAAGTGTATTTACTTGGAAGATTTAATCGTGACACAATCAGAGCGAGGAAAAGGCATTGGAAAAGCACTCTTTGATTGCGTAATTCAAGAAGCAAAGAAGAGAGGGAGTGGTCGGTTAGAATGGCAAGTATTGGACTGGAATGTTCAAGCAATTGATTTTTATAAATCATATGGAGCAGAGATTGACAACAGTTGGTTAAATGGCCGTTTTACCAAGGAACAACTAAAAAAAATAATCCATTGAGAGTTTTTAAGTTTGGAGGCGCATCTGTCAAGGATGCCGACTCAATAAGAAATTTAAGTGCAATACTTAAAGATCAAAAAGCAAAAGGTGAAGACTTGATTGTTGTCATCTCCGCAATGGGCAAGATGACCAATGCGCTCGAAATTCTCCTTTCAGCGTATCTTGAAAATTCTGATAAAGTTGAGGCTCTTTTTGAAACGATAAAAAACTTCCATCTTGACATTATGAATCAGCTGTTTCAAGGGGACCACGAGGTTTTTGAGAAGGTAAGCAATCATTTAGTGGAAATAGAGTGGATACTTGAGGAAGAAGCTTCAAGGGAAAGAGATTACTATTATGGCCAAATGGTTTCCATAGGAGAGATTTTGTCTACCACAATAGTAGGCTCATTTTTAAAAGAAGAAGACCACTTGGTAGAATGGCTGGATGCCAGAGGTTTAGTCCGCACAGAAAACCAATATAGATCAGCGAAAGTTGATTGGACAGCCTCTGAAGGATTAATAAGGGATCAAATCCCAAAGGACAATGGTAAGAAAGACACCATCTATGTTACGCAAGGTTTCATAGGCGGTACTTCAGAGAATTTTACGACGACCTTAGGAAGAGAAGGTTCAGATTTTTCCGCGGCTATATTTGCTAGTGTACTTGATGCTGAAGAAGTGGTCATATGGAAAGATGTTGAAGGAATGTATAATGCTGATCCCAATGTTTTCCCAAATACAATCAAGCTCAATCATATTTCTTTTCACGAGGCTATAGAATTGGCTTATTATGGAGCTTCTGTCATTCATCCAAAAACGATCAAGCCTTTGCAGAATAAAAGCATTCCATTGTATGTGAAATCTTTTCTTCAGCCAGACAGGAAAGGAACAATCATTGACAATGATGTAACTTCTGACAACATTATTCCATCGTTTATACTTAAGCCTGCCCAAACATTGGTGTCTATTGCTGCGAAAGATTTTTCTTTTATTGTTGAATCACACTTAAAAGAAATATTTAATGCTTTTGATGATCATAAATTGACCATAAACTTGATGCAGAATTCGGCCATCAGTTTTTCTGTATGTCTTGATGCACTTCCAGAACTGTATGTTTTAATCAATGAACTGAGCGTAAATTATAAAGTGAGTTTTAATGAAGACCTCTCGTTATTAACCATAAGACATTACAATGACGAAGTCATTGAAGAACTTCTAAAAGACAAGAAATTATTGCTCGAGCAAAAAACAAGGACAACAGCAAGGTTTGTTTTTAGAGAGAATACCTAGACGCAACTGAATTACTTGAAGTATAGTCTATAGTTTTCACTATTTTTGACAACCCCAAAATCAGACCTCAGATATGAGTGAAGAATACTATGATATAAATTCTGGCGGCATCATCAGCTTCATGAGAAAGTGGAGAAATGTGCTTATAACAACAAGTTTACTTGCAATAGTAACTTCTGTGGTGTTTTCTCTTCTGATAGAAGACAAATATGAGTCTTCGGTCATCTTGTTTCCTTCAACAACAACATCGATTTCAAGGGCCTTGTTAAATGACGAGAACTACAGAGAAAAAGATTTCCTTGAATTTGGAGAAGAGGAAGAAGCAGAGCAGTTGATTCAAATATTAAAATCAGATGAAATCCGAGATCACATTATTCAAAAGTTTGATTTAATCAATCATTACGACATCAATCCAGAGGATGAATTCAAAATGACAAAACTCATCAATGAGTATGAATCTAACATTGATTTTTACAGAACGAAGTTCATGTCTGTAAAAATTGAGGTGCTTGATGTAAATCCTCAATACGCCGCTGATATCGCCAATGAAATAGCGACTATGGTAGATCAAGTAAGAAACCGAATGTTAAAAAAGGTTGCAAAACAGGCCTTTGAAATTGTTGAAATAGAGTACAATAAACTTGTGTCGGAAATCAATAAAATAGAAGACACTTTAAACCAGATACGAGCGTTAGGAATTCAAGATTATGAAACACAAGTAGAGGTGTTGAGTGAACAGTATGGTGCTGCATTAGTCAATAATAATTATAAGGCCGCTAAGATATTGGAAGACAAATTGGATACCATTTCTAAGTACGGTGGCAAGTATCTGAGTCTGGTTCAGCAAATGGAATATGAACGAGAAAAATTGAGTGATTTAGGAAAAGTATATGCAGAGTCTAGGGTGAATGCTGAATCGACCATAGATCAAAAGTTTATTGTCAACAATGCCTATCCTTCAGAGAAAGCAGCTTATCCTATTCGTTGGCTAATCGTTGTAGCATCTACCATTGCCACTTTTCTTTTTACACTTATCGTTTTAATATTAATTGATCCTAAATAATTAACCATGGAAAATAAAAACATCGGTGATTATTTCGAGTCCAATGTGCGCATAATACAATTTGCATTGAAGCAATGGAAATTGTTGGGTGGTGTAGCTATAGTTGCAGGAATACTAGCTGGGCTATTCTCTAGTCCAAAGTTTATAGAGCCAAAATATACTTCAGAAGCAGTGATATACCCTGCGAATCTAGGAGAGTATTCTGGAGAGACTCAATTGGAACAAATGATGCAATACTTAGAGTCAAATGTCATTAGAGACTCCATTATTGAAAAATTTAATCTTTACGACGAATACAAGATTGATAGAACACAAAAGTCATCCAAAAATCAAATAATCAAAGTTTATGGCGAACATTTCAGTTTTGATGAGACGAGGTTTGAATCCATTAGCATGACGGCAACCTCTACTGATCCAGAAAAGTCAAGATTAATGTTGGATGCCATCATTGATCAGCTAGATAGAACCATTCGAGAAACAGAGCGGGAGAAATACAGAGAGACTTTAAAGATCAATAAAGGCTTACTTGATCAAAAAAGAAAACAACTGGACAGTTTAGAAAATACCATCAAAGAAATAAGTGTCAAATACGGAATACTCGATTACATTG
>PAVT01000003.1 GCA_002713165.1 Verrucomicrobiota bacterium | reverse complement strand
CGAATTTTATCAATACCAACTTGAAGAAGCAAAAACGCTGGCTGCAGATGGTCAGCGAATGCTGTTTGATTTGGTAGAACATACTGAGACACCTGTCATTGCCGCAATCAATGGCTTTGCTTTGGGTGGAGGTTTGGAATTGGCAATGTCTTGCCACTTAAGGATCGCAAGTACCAATGCAAAGATGGGACTTCCTGAAGTGAGCCTTGGTGTTATTCCAGGTTACGGAGGCACTCAACGATTAGCTCAATTGACAGGAAAAGGTCGTGCCTTAGAATTGATCATGACAGCTGGAATGATTGATGCTGCAGAAGCACATCGCATAGGACTTGTAAATCACGTAACATCCTTAGAAGAGTTGCTTCCCAAATGTGTGGAAATCGCCCAGAAATGCACAAAAAATTCATCCATGGCGATCGCATCCGCAATAAGAGCTGTAAATGCAGGTTATAGCACCGGTGTAAATGGTTATGAAACTGAAATTAATGAATTCGCCAAAAGTTTTACAACAGAAGACTTTAAAGAAGGAACGCAAGCATTTCTCGAAAAAAGAAAAGCAAATTTTCCAAGTAAATAAGGACTTAAAGCGCTTCTTCATTTGAAAGCACTGCAAAAATTGGCAGGACAAACTGCCATCTACGGTTTGCCAAGCATTGTTGGTAGACTGCTCAATTATTTATTGATTCCCTTACATACAAGTGTTTTTCTTACAGAACAATTTGGGGTCATCACAGAAATGTATGCCTATGTAGCCTTTCTTGTTGTCATGCTCACCTATGGCATGGAAACAGCCTACTTTCGATTTCAAAGTCAGCAAAACAATAATCGTTCAGTCTACAGTACAACCTTGCTTTCACTCTTTGGTTCTACCATCATTTTTTGGGTGTTTACCACTTATTTTGCTCAAGAGATTGCCAATACAATTCACTATCCTGACAATAGTGAATATGTAATATGGTTTGCCTTTATTGTGGGGATGGATGCCATTGCATCCATCCCAATGGCACGTTTACGCATCGAAGGCAAAGCGCTCCAATTCGCCATAATCAACTTGATTTCGATTGCTGTAAACATCGGCTTAAATTATTTTTGGGTTGGCTACAGCATCCCAGCATCCAATGAAGGAACTTCAAATTTCTTCATTGAACATTTCTATACTGACGAAATTGGTGTGGGTTACGTGTTTCTGGCGAACCTTTTTGCAAGTGCAATTAAATTTTTATTGCTGAGTCCTCAGTTTATTCGGCTTGATTTCAACTTCAACCTCCAAATGCTTAAAAAAATGTTGGTGTACGGTTTTCCGATTCTCATTTCAAGCATCGCTATAATTATCAATGAAAGTGCTGACAAGATTTTACTTAAATGGCTATTGGTGGAGGAGTTGGGCAATATAAGAGCTACCTCAGAAGTAGGAATCTATGGCGCATGTTACAAGCTTTCTATCATCATTACATTGTTCATTCAAGCATTTCGCTATGCGGCTGAACCGTTTTTCTTTAATCAAGCAGAAAAAAAGAATGCAAAATCAACCTATGCATTAGTGATGAAATACTTTGTTATGGTTTGTGCAACCATCTTTTTAGGAGTCATGCTATATATCGACATTATCAAATATTTCTTGGCGGACGAAGCTTACTGGGATGGACTTCATATTGTACCCATTCTACTATTTGCCAATATTTTCCTCGGTTTGTTCTACAATCTGTCCGTTTGGTACAAATTGAATGGTCAGACAAAATATGGGGCATACATCGCTTCCTTTGGAGCATTCATTACACTTGTTTTAAATTTAATTCTCATCCCTAGAATTGGATATACAGGATCAGCATGGGCAACATTGGTCTGTTATGGAAGCATGGTGATCATCTCTTATATTCTTGGACAAAAGCATTTTCCTATTCGATATCCGCTCAAAAGAATTTTTCTTTATTTGAGTTTAAGCCTCATTTTCTATGCAATTTCCCTTTTATTGAATTCTGAGGGATTTGAATGGATCAATTTCAGTCTAAATACAGTGCTGTTCCTGCTATTTTTAGGAATACTTTACGTTTTAGAGAAACCTAAAAAAGCCCTAATTTCGTAGGCTTTAACGCCCAATACCGATGAAAATTAATATCATCAATAAATCGCAACATGACCTTCCCGAATACGCAACGATAGCCTCGGCGGGAGTAGACCTGAGGGCAGATTTGGATCAGCCAATTGTTGTTCAGCCACTCGAAAAAGTAATTGTGCCAACAGGATTATTCATGGAAATCCCTATTGGTTATGAAGCACAGGTTAGGCCTAGAAGTGGTTTGGCATTTAAACATGGCATCACTGTACTCAATTCTCCTGGTACGATTGATGCGGACTATAGAGGAGAAATTAAAGTAATCTTGATCAATCTTTCACAAGAGATCTTCACCATCGAGAATGGAGAACGCATTGCTCAAATGGTCATTGCAGCCCATGAACAAGCAGAGTGGATTGAAGTAAATGAATTAGGCACGACTGAGAGAGGGGCTGGCGGTTTCGGCAGCACAGGCAAAAAATAAAAACCTTACAAATGAAAATAATTGTTCCAATGGCAGGAAGGGGTAAACGCATGAGGCCCCACACCTTGACAATACCAAAACCTCTGCTTCCCATTGCGGGAAAACCAATCGTTCAGCGATTGGTAGAAGACATCGCCTCTGTTTGTCAGGAAGAGATTGAAGAGATCGGTTTTATTATCGGTGATTTTGGTAAAGAAGTTGAAGAACACCTGCTAAAAGTAGCTGAGGGTTTGAATGCCAAAGGCCACATTTTTCATCAAGAGGAAGCTTTGGGTACAGCACATGCCATTTTATGTGCTCAAGAAATTATGGAAGGAAAAACCATCGTTGCATTTGCAGACACATTGTTCAGGGCCGATTTCAAACTAGACGATTCGAAGGACGGCATTATTTGGGTTCAAAAAGTGGAGGATCCTTCTGCATTCGGCGTAGTTCAAGTAGATGAACAAAACCATATCAAAGAATTTATCGAAAAGCCAAAAACATTTATTTCCGATTTGGCAATTATTGGCATCTATTATTTCAAGGATGGAGCTTATCTGAAAGAACATCTTCAATACCTGATAGACAATGATATCATGGATAAGGGGGAGTATCAAATTACGGATGCACTCGAACGCATGAAGGAAGCAGGCACTCAATTTGTACCAGGAGAAGTTGTTGAATGGTTGGATTGCGGCAATAAAAATGCAACGGTGAACACCAATCAAAGAGTTTTAGAACACATCAAGGAAGAAAAAGGCTTGGTGGCTGAGAGTGCAGAAATCAACAATGCATTGATTGTTCCACCTTGCTTTATCGGCGAAAATGTTAAAATTGAAAATGCAGTTGTTGGACCACATGTCTCTATAGGAAATGACACACACATATTACGAAGTGTCATTAGCAATAGCATCATTCAAGAAAATACGCATATTTCAGGTGTAAACATTGACAACTCCATGGTTGGAAATCACACCAATCTGAAAGAAGATACACAGTCATTGAGCATTGGGGATTACAATGAATGGAGCAATTAAATGCCAATTAAAAAAACCATAGTTGTCCTTTTACTTGTAGGATTTTTTGCTGCTTGCTCTTCATCCCAAAAAACAACTTCTGGAAAAGCAGACGTTATACCTGAAGTTATCCTTACAGAGGATGAGTCAGTGGAATTTGGAAAAGTTTACATCAATGCCACTAAGGAGAAAATATTGGGGAATACTACAAAAGCACTTAAGCTTTATCAACAGGCATTGAGCATTGATCAAAGCAGTGCTGCCGCGCATTACGAGTTAGGGCTTTTGTATCAGCAAACCAAGGATCTGACGGCAGCTTACGAAGAATTTAAAAGGGCGCACCAAATTGATCCGACGAATTATTGGTATACTTTATCCTACGCAAATGTACTTGAGACCCAAGGCCGTAAAGATGAGTCAATAAAAATATATTCTCAAATGGTGGAGCAATTTCCTTCAAAAGTGGAATTGCGGTATGAATTGGCCAAACTGCTATTGGATCAAAACAAAGTTGAAAAATCTATTGAACAACTGAATGCCATTGAAAAAGAAATTGGAGTCAGCGAAGACATTTCATTTTTAAAACAACGGATATACCTTTCAAACAATGATGTTAATGCTGCTGCCAATGAAATAGAGCGTTTAATTAAAGCATTTCCCAACACACTCGAGTATTATGGATTGTTGTCTGAAATTTATATGAACAATGGTGAGGAGAAAAAGGCAATGGACGTTTATGAACGAATGAAAGAGCTTGCTCCTAATAACCATCAAGTGCAATTTTCAATAGCACAATATCATCGCCGGAAAGGAAATCAAGAAAAATACATCTCAAACATTTCCTCTGCATTTGCCAATCCCGAAATGAACATCGACAATAAGATTAAATACCTTTTGTCGACCTACCAAGTCAACAGCAACAATAAATCACAGCTTATTGAAGGAATTACATTGTGCAGAATCATAGCAGAAACGCATCCAAAAAACGCTAAATCACATGCACTATTGGCTGATTTTTTATACTTCAATAACCAAACTGAAGAGGCGAAGCTTTCCTACTTCGAAACAATTGCACTTGACAGTAGTCGTTTTCCGGTATGGAATCAATTACTAATTATATTGTCTGAAACCAACGATCGTAAGAATTTACTCAATTATGGCGAACGTGCAGTAAATCTATTTCCAAATCAACCAACAGTACACCTGCTCTATGGCTTGGCATTGTTTCAGGAAGAACGCTATGAAGAAGCTTTGAGTATTTTCAATTCTGGCAAAGAAGTCGTCATCGACAATCAAGCATTAAAAAGTCAGCTATATTCTTCGATTGGGGATGTTTACCATGCTCAAAAAAAACACATTGATTCTGACAAAGCTTATGAGAAAGCCCTAGAATTAGATCCGAACAATGTCTATGTATTAAACAATTACAGCTACTATCTTTCACTAAGGAAACAAGACTTAGAAAAAGCGAAAAGCATGTCGAAGAAATCAAATACTCTTGCTCCGAATCAGTCCTCTTTCCAGGACACTTATGCTTGGATATTATATCAATTGGGAGAATATGAAGAAGCAAATATTTGGATTGACAAAGCCTTAGAACTTGACCAAAATAGTGGGGTGCTCTTGGAACATAAGGGAGATATCTTGTTCAAACTTGGAAATGAAAAAGATGCATTGGAATATTGGCGAAAGGCGAGTGAAAAAGGAGATACTTCTGATCTTTTAGAAAAAAAGATAACTGATCAAAAGTTGTATGAATAAAAGAAGTCAACTTCTAATTAGCCTTTCTCTTGTCGTTTTGATGTCTGCTTGCAGCAAAGGAAAGTTGGTTAGCAGAAAAGATTTAAAGATTAAAAAAACAGAGTACCTCCTAGAACAGATAGATGAGCATAAATTAAATTTCACCACATTTTCAGCCAAGGCAGACATTAAATTGGAGCGATCTGGGGAAAAACAATCCTTTAAGTCTACCATTCGATTAAAAAAAGACAGTGCCATTTGGATGTCGATCACACCCCTCTTGGGGATCGAAGTTGCACGTGTACTGATTACGAAAGACACCGTAAAAATCATCAATCGACTAGAAAAGAGCTATTTTATCGGTGATTACCTCTACATCAATAAACGCTTCAACATTGAATTTGATTTTGATCAACTTCAAGCCATTTTATTGGGCAACCCTATTGAGTTTGAATCGGATGATAAAATTCTATTTTCCCTTGACAAAGACCGCTATTATTTAGGGGATTTGAGAAAACGAAAAATTAAAAAGGCAGACGACAAACCACAAAAAATAGAGCGAAAAGATGAAGAACTGTTGAGTCTTTGGATAGATCCTGAAAATTTCAAGACCCTCAACTTCTTACTTACTGACCCTACTGCTGATCGCATTTTATTGGGTGAATACAGTGATTTTAGAACTGTTGAGAAACAACTAATTCCGCATAAATTAAATTTTGAGATTCAAGCAGAAAAACCTTCGACTGTTGGAATAGAATATTCACGAGTATATTTGGACAAAGCAATTAAATTCTCATTTAACATTTCCTCAAAGTATGAGCAGGTTTATTATTAAACTTTTACTTGGCTGCTTGTTCATTGGCATTACTGCTTTGTCCTCCAATGCACAGACGAAACAGGCATTGCAGGAAAAGAAAAAGATGCTTCAGAAAGAAATTGATTACACCAATCAGTTGCTAGAGAAAACGGAAAAAAGCAAGTACACAAGTTTAAATCAGCTCAGACAACTCAACAAAAAGATTTCAAGCCGCCAGGCACTTATCTCGACGATGGGACAAGAAATTCAACTAATTGCTGACAGCATTGACTTACAAAACAATTTAATTGACAGTCTAAACAATGAACTAGAACTTCTTAAAGAAGAGTATGCAGAAATGATCCGCAATGCCTACAGGAATAAAAGTTCTTATGACAAATTGATGTTCATTTTCTCTGCGGATAATTTCAATCAGGCTTTCAAACGCTTAAAATACTTTCAGCAATATGCCCAATACCGGCAAGCACAAGCCCAAACAATTTTAGAAACACAAATAGAAATAGATGCGCAAATCAAATTGCTAGAGGCCATTAAAAAGAGTAATGAAGCCTTGTTGCAGGCAAAATTGAACGAACGCAATACATTGGCACAAGAAAAGAGCAAACAACAAATTGTAGTGAATACCCTAAATGGAAAGGAACGACAATTGAAACAAGAGTTGAAGGAGAAACAAGCGGCCAGTCAAAAGATCACCAAAGCGATTGAAAGAATCATTGCAGAAGAAATACGGAAGGCAAGAGAAGCCGCAAGAAAGGCTGGAGAAAAAGACAAAGGATTTCCATTAACACCTGAGGCAAGAGAACTTTCCAATTCCTTTGCCAGCAATAAAGGGAAATTGCCGTGGCCAGTTACTGAAGGAGTTATCACAAGCGCGTACGGAGTGCATCCACACCCAACGCTCAAAGCTGTAAAAACGACCAACAATGGTATCGACATTTCTACCAAGGCCGGAAATATGGGCCGAACAGTATTCAACGGATCGGTAACAAGTGTATTCATCATTCCAGGTGTTGGCAAGGGCGTCATCATAAGTCATGGTGAATATTTCACCACCTACTCCCCGTTCAAAGAGGTATTTGTTTCGACAAATGATAAGGTCGAGACAAAGCAAAACCTTGGTGTACTCATCACTGAGAAGGGTGAAAGCAGCTCAGTGATGCATCTCGAGATTTGGAAAGTCATGGACAAATTAGATCCTGAAACATGGATCTTTAAAAAGTAATTTTAAACGTTGAGCAGTTGAATTAGTTCCTTCAGCTTCACTTTCTCCCCGTCAATACAGTAATCTGCCTGAGAATAATAAGGCGCTCTTTTTGCGAGCAAATCCTTCACAAAATCAGCGATTTCTGCTTCATTTAATCCTTTAAGCAATGGCCGTTGAGCTTTTTGTTGCCGCAGTCTGCCAATCAAAATTTCAGGGCGTTGTTGAAGATAAATGGAGGTGCCCGTTGCGTTTACATAGCGCATATTGTCTTCAAAAGCAGGAGTACCGCCTCCTAAAGCAACGACATTTTTTTGACCAGGTTTCATTGTGCGCAATTGTTGATGTTCTAGCCTTCTAAATCCCTCCTCCCCTTTACTGTTAAAGATTTGTTCAATGCTTTGTTGAACAGAATGCTCAACATATTGATCCAAGTCGATGCATTTTACTCCCAAAGCACGAGCAAGTTTTGGCGCCAATGAAGACTTTCCTGCCGCCATAAAACCCAAAATAAAAATGGGGTATCTGATCATTTTAAGGGTGAGTCCGGTTCCTTACGCATTTTATTGAAGACTGCCTTTTGAATGGTTTTTGGGAGGAATTTGCTTAAAAAGACCGCCATTTTACCTTCTCGTGTCAGGACCAATCGATCCTTTCTTAAGGCAACCGCTTTAAATATTTGTTCTGCGACTTGCTCTGCCGACATCATTTTTTCTTCGGCCCTCGGAGACTCTCCTTGTTTAGACCCAGTCGCAGTAAGCGCTGTATTTCGAATGTTCGAAGCTGTAAAGCCAGGACAAGCAATCAGAACATGCAGGCCTTTTTTTAAGTTTTCAGTGCGCAGAGCTTCTAAAAACCCATGCATTGCAAATTTTGAAGCAGAATAGCCTGTTCTACCAGGCAACCCAACATAGCCGGCTATGGAAGAAATCCCGACCACAGACCCTTTACGTTCTAGCAAGAATTCCATCGCATATTTGGTGCAATAGACAGCTCCCCAAAAATTGACTTGCATCAATTGCTCCAAGACACTCAACTTTACCTCTGTAAATGCTGCCCGCATAGAAATGCCAGCGTTGTTGATGAGTACATCTACTCCGCCAAATCTATGCACGCATGCCTCCACTAGTATTTTGCAATCGGAAGCATTGCTCACATCAGTTTTCAAACATAAAATACGGTCATCGTCTGCACCCAACTCTTCTGCCAAAGCTTTTAATTTATCCATGCTTCGAGCTCCCAAAGTAAGTGCATACCCTTCTCTGTAGTACACCACTGCCAATGCTCGACCTATACCCGAAGATGCTCCCGTAATAATGACTGATTTTCGATCTTTCTGCATATTAAAATGATGAATTGCGTCTAATTCTTAGCTTTGTGCCATGTCGACCAAAGATAAAGCAAGCATGTCAATAGAAGAAGTTTGTGACAAAAAAACTGAACAGGCTTTTTTAAAGCTTCCCTTCACCATTTATAAAGATGATCCAAATTGGGTGCCACACCTCAAACAAGACATTCAGAAAGTTTTTGACCCCAAAAAAAATAAATTCTTCCGCCATGGAGAAGTCATCCGCTGGGTGCTCAAAAAAGAAGGAGATGTCATTGGCCGAGTTGCAGCATTTATCAACCATAAGGCCAATAAAAAGTCAAATATTCCACTAGGTGGAATGGGCTTTTTTGAATGCATTGACGATCGTGAAGCTGCTTTTTCCTTGTTCGATCAATGTAAAAAGTGGTTGCAAGAAAAAGGAATGGAAGCCATGGATGGTCCCATCAATTTTGGGGAGAAAGATAAATTCTGGGGACTCATCATCGACAATTTCGACTATCCACCCTATTACAATCAGAATTACAATCCTGAATACTACCTCAAATTTTTCAAGGAGTATGGATTCAAGGTGTATTACGAACAATTCATATATTACCGTAAAACAGAAGATGATCTCATACCATTGCTCAAGGAAAAGTCAAAACGCATCCGACAGGACCCGCACTTTACCTTTGAAACGATAAAAAAGAAAAACCTACCGAAGTACGCAGAGGACTTTAGGACCATTTACAATCGAGCTTGGGTAAAACACGAAGGATTCAATGGCATGGAAAAGAGACAAGCCATGGCCATCATGAAAACCATCAAACCAATTTTGGACGAGGACTTGATTTACTTTGCCTATTATGATGGACGTCCAGTGGGATTTTTCATTGCCTTGCCTGAGATCAATCAAATTTTCAAGCATGTCAATGGCAACTTGAATTGGTGGGGGAAACTGAAATTTTTGTACCATCAAAAAAGAGGCAATTGCACCACCTTTTTTGGATTGGCCTTTGGCATTGACCCTGATTTTCAAGGGAAAGGATTGGAAGGAGCCATTTTTGAAGAGTGCAAGCGTATTGTGAGTGCGCGAAATAAATACTTGGATGTGGTGATTACGTGGATTGGTGATTTTAACCCTAAAATGATTCATGTGATTGAAAATTTAGGGGCCAAACGCTTAAGAACCTTGGCCACTTACCGCTATTTATTCGATCGAAATGCTAAGTTCGAGCGCGCAAAAATTATTGAATAACCTATTATACAGAAGGTTATGGAATTCAATCAGCCAAAAAAAAAATATCAAAAAGGCATTGGTCATTTTTGACAAGCCTACTATATTTGCAGTCCGAAAATCGGAGACTTGCTAGCTCAGCTGGTAGAGCACATCCCTTTTAAGGATGGGGTCCAGGGTTCGAACCCCTGGCAAGTCACACACTCTTTAAAGCCTTGAATTTCAAGGCTTTTTTGGTTTTATCTCTTTTAAGAAATTCTATCGATCATATATAACCCTTGAAAATAAAGGGATGCAGAGCAAATAAGGGTTCGAACACTGTACAGTGTCAAATTTTGGATTTTAACTTTTTTGATCCAAAATTTTCCTCAATTAAATTCCAATAAATCATCTATATAAAATCTAATATTTAAAAATAAAGATGTATTTTATGAAAAGTGTAATGACAATAAAATTGACATTATTTCTTGTTCAATTGTGTATCTTGTCAGTTTTTAGGCACTTACAATGCTCAATTACTAACAGCTACGCATGGAAGAGTTTTCTTTAAAGGCAGTTGAAACTAAATTAAAGGGGCCAAGTATAGAACAAATTGTGTTCCATAATCAATGGGCTGCAGTTGCATTTGATATATATCATTATAATTCAAAAACCGAGATTGAAATAGAAATAGATGGAAAGGTGATGAAATTGCAATTGTCTTGGGATTCAAATTTTTCTTCAGCTGCTATGAAAGAAAAAAAAGATATGGCTAATCATGGGGGAGTAGCACTAGCTTGGTTTGTAATGTCTGTATTACTTGACTATGGTTATGTTGAACAAACCGAGATTGGAACAGGTGTCGATTACCGTTTTAGAAAATCCGAACCTGCAGATGATGATTTAAATTTTATGGATGATTTTCATTACACTGAAATATCAGGAATTCTTGAAGAATCTCAATCAAATAAATTAAGTAGAAGAATCAAGGAAAAGCATGAACAGATAAGTAGAGGTGAAAAAAGCGGGAAATCTTCTTCAATTATTGTAACATTGTTCAGTCAGCCTAAAACCGTAAAAGAAATTCATAATTGAAACCAAAAGTTCTACATCAAGAGGCAATGAAATTCTCATTTGAGGCTAAACAAGCCTTAAATGCTGATGATCATAATAAAGCGTTTGAGTTATATAAAAAAGCAGCTGAAATTGAAAGTGATGTTGCTGAATTTTATTTTGATAAGGTTGACTTAGAACCTACTAGAAGTGTTTTAATTAGAAGTGCTGCCTTTTTAAATTTAAAGGCCGGGTTAATTGAAAATGCTCAAAAATTTATTTTTTTTGGATTACTTAATTTGGAAGATGATGCCATCCGAAAAGAACTAAATGATGCTCTAGAAATAGCTGTTTCATTGAGAGATAACTCAAACAGCAATGCAGAAGAAGAGTTTAATTACCTTAACCTGTTGAGGCAAAGAAGTGTTCATTACGTTTTAGAACCTGCAAACCCAATTTTTGGTCATTCCGTGAGTTTGAAGATGATAAAAGATTTTTCTGAGAACTATTTAAAATCTTTAAAAGCATACGCAATATCAAAGTTTAAAAGGACTTTACAGATTGAAGAGGAAGTAGAACAAAGTCTAGCAAAAGAGATTGACGAGTTGGTTAACCCACTGGTAACTAGTTCTGCCTATGGAAGTTTTAAATTTTCTATAGCTAACGATTTTCTGATAAGACAAGGAGAAAAAAAAGAAGTTAGTGATCTTAAATCAAATGTGGTAGTAAATTATCATAATGAAATCTTCATAAACTCTTTATCTGATAATGAAATCGATTCAATAAAGAAAGACTTTTCGGATGAAGAAGTTAATGGAATTTTTAGACCTTTATTGAAAATTAAAGCGAATAATTCTCCCTATAGAGTAGGTTATTATAATGTAGAAGATTTTAACAAAAGCTTCGTTAAGAAAGTAGTCAATAAACAGAAGAAAAGACTACTGCCTGTGGTTCAAATAACTGAAGAAGATATTGGAGAGTTAGAAACTACTATAACTCACAAAAGAAGTTCCCAAAGTGGTAAAGTCCAATCTAAAACTATTTTAAAGAAGCAATTAAAAGCTTACGAATTTGATTATAAAACAAATCAAATTGAACCACTAAATGAATCTCCAATTATATTAAATGAAGATATTTTACTAACTGCTTCGTTTGATTCCGAAAGTGGATTTACCATAACTTTCGAAGATTTAAATATTGCTCATTCAGAGATTGAGTTCCAAAAAACTTTAGAGGGATTTTATAATGAATTCCATAACAAATTAAAGTATTTGGTTAACTCTAAAGAATTGCTTGTAAAAGAGCAACAAGAGTTGGATACTTTGAATAAACTTATAGGTAATATAGATTCATTTAAGGATTAGATAATCTTAGTAGTTATCTAAACCGCTAAAATCATACTTCTCCTGCCTTCAGTGCTCTTTCTAAGGAATATAACTCTCTTACACCTATCAAAAAACTTTTAGCAGTGGGGTTCGAAGATAGCCCCATACAGGTCACCAAAGCAGAAATCCTCACCAATCAGGTGGGGATTTTTTCATTAAACAAATTGTTCTATATCATCTCAGCGATGCATTGCTTAGTTGGACGGTAAAAATTGAGTAAACTTGAACTTCAAATAAACTATCATGAAGAAACTATTGAGTTTGTCCATTATCGGACTGTTGGCTTTTTCAGCTTGCCAAGAAAAAAAAGAAACGCCTGAAATTGACTATGCCATTTTTAGTGGCACAATTGAAAATGTAAATTCGGAAGAAGTTGTGCTCATGGCGACCAATTATGTGTACAAAATTCCAATACAAGAGGATGGTAGTTTTCACGATACTGTGACGATTGAGGACCATAACTTTTTTACATGTAGAATAGGTGCAGAAACCACAGCACTTCATTTGGCGAAAGGAGATAGCCTGCATTTAAAAATAAACACTGAATTGTTCGACGAATCGATCGTTTATGAAGGAAAAGGTGCTGCTGAAAACAATCTGTTGGCTGCACGCTATTTATTGAATGAAGAATTGGCAGGAGATGTTCAAGCCATCTACACACAAAATGAAGGTAAATTCATTGAGCACATTCAAGATGTGCGTATGAAAAATGAAAAAGTCATCAACGAGAGTGATGCGGACGACGCTTTCAAGGCACTGCAGTTGGAAGATGCCAAATATGGCTTTGCTTCCACCTTAATGAATTATGAAAGTTATCATGGATATTTTATTCAAAACCAAGAATACAAAGCCAGCGATACCATTCATGCTCAAATGCCAGAATTTGACATCAACAACATAGAGACCTACAGAAGTTCGCCAAATTTTAGAACATTGGCTTCTGCCCACATTAGCAAAAAAGTTAATGCAACTACAGAAGATGACCGTGATTACCTCGTGCGGCTCAATGAGGTGATGGAAGAAGTGACTGAGCCTTTTATCAAAGAGGAGATCATTTACAACAATTTTGAATACAGTTTGATGCGCCCTGAGGAAACGTTGAAAGAAAACTATGACTTCTTAATGGCCAATACTCAAAATGAAACGTATAGGGAGGAATATGTTGAAAAATATGAGCGCTTAAAAAAATTGATCAAAGGCTTGCCATCGCCAACATTTGAAGATTTTGAAAACCATAATGGTGGAACAACCTCTTTAGGCGACTTAAAAGGGAAATACACTTACATTGACGTATGGGCTACTTGGTGCGGTCCTTGTAAAAGAGAAATCCCTTATTTGAAAGAGATTGAAGAAGAATACAGAGACAAGAGCATCAATTTTGTGAGTATCTCCATTGACCGTGCAAAAGATCATGACACATGGGTGGACATGGTTAATGAAAAAGAATTGTCAGGTGTACAATTGATGGCAGATAAAGATTGGAAGTCTGACTTTGTGGTCAATTATGCCATCGACGGAATTCCACGCTTCATTTTGGTCGATCCAGAAGGCAACATTGTGAGCGCCGATGCACCTCGACCTTCGGATCCTGGACTCAAAGAACTGTTTGAGGAGTTGAATATTTAAACGCAAAAAACTTTTATTCAAGGTTCTTTTAGTTAGTTTCTCAGATCGCTTCATTAATATAGAATGACGCCAAATGAGCTTAGAAGCTTCTAGTATGCATTGATTCTTTTCAAAAATGATTGTTGTGTCATTTGAATGAAAATAATCTTATGCTATTTAACATGAATATTTAGTTATAAATTGATTGCATTGGAAGACCAAACAATTCTCTTAATTTTACCGCAAATACCCCCGTGCTGAAATTGGTAGACAGGCATGGTTGAGGGCCATGTGTCCGTTTGGACGTGCAGGTTCGACTCCCGTCGGGGGTACTAGGTGATCAAATCACAAAATCAATTCTTTAAAGCGAGCAAATAAAAAGCTCGCTTTTTTATTTGGGAGTGAAAATGAAGAAGCGATGCAATCGCTTGTGATTTGACCCACTCCTTGACAAGACGGGCGAGACGAAGTCAACCCCATTCTTAAAAAATATAACAAATGAGCTTGCTCATTATTGTTTAGGAAGAAATGGATTGCAAGCAAAGTTTGTAGTTTTTATCTTTTGACCTCGACAAAGACGGGCGAGACAGCGTCACTCCCGTCGGGGGTACTAGGTGATCAAATCACAAAATCAATTCTTTAAAGCGAGCAAATAAAAAGCTCGCTTTTTTATTTGG
>PAVT01000002.1 GCA_002713165.1 Verrucomicrobiota bacterium | reverse complement strand
TATCTTTTGTATTCTTTTTCTTAGTGCTGACTTTCTTGCTCATAGATCAAGGGTTAATTGTAAATAGTTTCGGTCTGATTGTTTTTATTCTTTATGCGTTCACTTCGTTCCTTTAGGGCTTCTTCCGTAAATATACGAATGCCCAATTCATCTCTGTAACCATGTATTTCTTTGACATCCAATTTGATAAAAAATTCGAGTATGTCCTTACTCAAGACTTGACCAGGCACAAGAATTGGGAAGCCAGGTGGATAAGGGATTACAAAGGATGCGGAAACAATCTCTCTGCCACGACTCATAGCTTGTTTACAGGCACTTCGCTTGATGTATTCACATTGGGTTTCATCATAGGCCATAAAATAAGCATCACGAATTTGACCTCCTGGAACACCCGGAACTGCTTGAAAACAATCATGAAATCGACTGAAATCCGGTAAGGGAGGCGTATGCTTAGTCAAGGACAGTATGTTTTTCTCCCTGTTTTTTAATCTTGCATCGTTCATTGCAGCCTTCTTTTCGTCCAATTGATCTGCGATCTTTAGCAAAACAGAAATCAAATAGGCAACTGAGCTCCGCGTCGTGCCAATGTTGGTCATGAACAAGACCGTATTTCGTGAGGTCTTGTTGATTTGAATTCCAAATTGATCCATCAAAAATTTATTCTTGAAGGTATCGCCGTCTACCCCAGTCCTGCCAACAAAGAGATTGATCTTCGTAGGATCCAACACAAACTCATCGTTTTCCCAAGCTTCCTCCATGCTAATCCATCCGTTCATTTTGTTGTAATACTCTGTGATGCCAGACTTACGGTATTTTGCAGGGATGTTATTCTCTACACGCAGGATGTCAAAATACTTTTTCAATTGAGGATGTGTGGTGATCTTGTACCGCAATACCATTGCCATTTCAATGCTTTTGTCCACCATTTCATAGCCCTCCAATTGCACTTGCCTTCTTCCGGCATCCAAAGAGGCCAAAATCTGGTAATTGGGAGAAGTTGATGTGTGTGTTTTATAGGCTTCGTGGAAGGAATCCTCTGCTTTTCGCTTAAATGAATCATCAAATATGTGAATCATTGACCCTTGGCGCAATGAAGAAAGCGTCTTGTGTGTTGATTGCGTTGCATACACCCGAATTTTGACTTTGTCAGGATCTGGCATTGGCTTAGGATGCGCCAATTTTTGATTGGCAAGGTAGGCCTCTCTGTACTCAGCACTCTTGTACTTATTGTGCAATTTATTGGCGACATACATGCCTGTCCGCTGACGATAAATGGGCGTAAAACTTGCAAAAGCAAACCAAGCTTCATCCCAAAGGAAGATCATATCGGGCTTTATTGCCAATACTTCTTCCATGACTTTTTCTACATTGTAAACAATGCCGTCGAAAGTGCAATTGGTCAGTAGCAACATTTTTACCTTGTCTAAACGGTTTGCTGCTTTCAAAGCCTGCATTTTTTCTTTGATCTCTTCTAAAGGCACTGCTCCATACATGGAGTATTCCTGGACAGGATAAGAATCTAAATAGACTGGCAAAGCACCTGAAAGCACCAAGGCATAATGATGCGATTTGTGACAATCTCGGTCAATGAGCACTAAATCATCTGGCTTTACCAATGCTTGAAGTACGATCTTGTTGGCTGTTGACGTTCCGTTGGTTACGAAAAAGGTATACTGCGAACCATAGGCTTTTGCCGCCAAATGTTGAGCCTTTTTCAAGGGGCCTGTAGGTTGTAACAACGAATCGAGTCCACCTGTAGTTGCCGAAGTTTCTGCCAAGAAAATGTTTCGTCCATAAAATTCTCCAAAATCATGCAACCACTGCGAACGAAAGATAGAGTTACCACGAGAGATGGGCATGGCATGAAAAACTCCAGTAGGTTTCTTGCTATATTCCATCAAGGCAGAAAAAAAAGGCGTTTCAAAGCGCTCTTTTACTGCATGGAGTATACTTAAATGGATTTCTTTCAAATCCTCTGTTCTGTAAAATACACGATTAAAGCAATCGAGTGTTGCTCTGTCCAATTCGTCTACTGCGATGTCTGCAAGGTAAAACAAATCCAATTCAGGCCGCAATTCTTTGATGGCCTCCCCAAGATCATGGCCAAGGTCATGTTTGCCTTTTTCTTGAATGTTAAAGCGATCGAGGCTACTGACAAAGGGTTTGATCTCTGTCAGATCATTATCCGATTGATAGGATATTCCTGATCGAATGACGCAGGCTTGTATGTTCGGATTAAAGAGTAGCGCAATCAAAGCGTCTTCCAAACTAGACAAAACAATGATTTCGTATTCAAAAGGATCGTTTACCCCTTTCGCAATCTTAAACTTTTCCTTAATGCCTTCTTGCTCTTCAGTACTGCCATCATCTACAAAAATTACTTCAAAGTATTTTTTGCGTCTGGGTGCCACAATTTCATCTTCCTTGAGCATTTTGCGACGCTTTTCCTCGCTTTCTGTAGATTGGCGATTGCTTCGATAAGAATCGCTGACCAACATGCGCACCAAATCCGATACGGCTTTTGAAAAGAGTTCATATTGTTCGTTTTTGAACAGATCCTCAATCTCATCAATAAATGCCATTCCTGGATAAGCATAGTAGTGCTCGATCAAGCGCAGGGTTTTAAAAGCAGAACGGATTCTTTCTTTGAATTTAGGTTCTTCTAACTGCTCAAACTGTTTTTGTAAATAATAAGTAGAAACGAGCTTTAAACTATACCAAGCCTCGTTTCTATATTGTGAGATGTTGAAATAATTTTTGAAATGTGATTTTGGAAACTGCTCCTTCTCTGCCATCAGTAAGCGTGTTAAATTAAATCAGTAGTCGAGGCTGTAATATACTAACTTATTACAATATCTTTAAACGACAGTGTCGTCTGTACCAGGGTCACTGATCTTTTCTTGCATCACACGTTCAATCTCTTTCATCCGAGAAGGCTTGACCAATCCACCCAAGGAATCCAAATAAGGGTATTGGGCATACTCGCCATAAATGTCAAACTTAACCGAACGATCTCTAAAGCTTTTCAACGGTTGACCCAAACGCAACAATCCCTCTTCCCTGCTCCTTTTTACGCGATCCATATCTACTTCAATCGGAATCAATTCGGGTCCTGTACTTGCTTGGTATAACACACGGCCGTCAGGTCCACAGACAATTGATCGTCCAGTGCCTCCATCGCCCAAGCCATTGATGTCAAAAACATAACACTGGTTGGTCGCTGCAGTTGCTTGTACCAGAGATAATTCAATGTCACGATCGATTGTTCCTGTCAAGGTAGGATGCAAGATCACTTCTACTCCTTTTACGGCTAATGTTCGCGATGTTTCTGGGAACCACATGTCGTAGCAAATGGAAACACCAAACCGTCCCACTTCTGGCACATCAAAGATTAAAAACTCATTCCCACCTGTAACCCCAACTTCGTAAGGGTAAAAAGGAAACATTTTATCGTAGCGGCCAACAATTTCCCCTTGTGGATTAATGACGGTAGTGGTGTTGTATATCTTGCCGTCTCTTTTTTGGAACATGCTTCCGGGAATCAACCAAATCTGATGTTTTTTGGCCAACTCTTGAAACTCTTGTTCGTCAGCATTTGGGAATTCCTGTGCATAGTGTGTCAAAGGACCATATGGGGCCAATTCACTCAGCATTATCATCTGCACCCAGGGATACACAGAGCACATTACCTCGATTTTGTGTTTCATCAAGGGAATGTTTCGCTGACTGGCGGATACATGCATTTGGATGCCTCCAATAGAGAATGGTTTCATCTTCTTTTCTAGTTTAAGCCATGAGTTTGTCCAACTCTTCTTCTATAATGTCTATGCCTCGATGCAGCAATTCCGTTGATATGGTCAATGGTGAAAGAATGCGCAAAACGTTTTTGTTTACACCAGCACTGATCACAATAAGGTCTCTTTTTGCACATGCACGAATCAATTTCAGGCAAAGCTCGCCATCAGGCTGATTGGGATCGTTGTTCTTGACGAACTCCATCGCAAGCATGGCACCCAATCCGCGCACATCTCCAATGCAGGAATACTTCGCTTGCATGGCATCAAAACGGCTTTTGATGATTTCACCCACTGTCTTGGCTTTCGCATTTAAATCTATGTCTTTCATGTATTGAATGGTGGCCAATGAAGCAGCACACGCAAGAGGGTTTCCAATATAGGTTCCTCCAATTGTACTTGGCGCAGCACTGTCCATGATTTCTGCTTTGCCTATCACACATGCAATCGGCAATCCAGAGCCCATGGATTTGGCCCACGTTGACAAATCTGGTTGCACAGAATAATGGTCCATGGCTCCCCAGGAAGCCGTTCGACCAAATCCAGTTTGAACTTCGTCAAAAATCAAGACAATGCCATATTCATCGCAGATTTCTCTTAGACCTTCCACATATTTTATAGGCGCTGAATGAAAACCACCTTCTCCTTGCACCAATTCAATGATGATGGCTGCCAAATCTTCTGCACGCACATGCGTATTGAAATAGCTTCTGAGATGAGCAAGTTCCTGAGCGACAAAATCATCTTCGCTCATGCCTTGTCCTCTTTGGTATATGCTCGGATAATCTATTCGATAAACCTCTGGTGCAAATGGTCCACAATCTATTGAATATGCTGTCTTAGAGGTCAATGTCATGGCCATCATGGTGCGACCATGAAACGCTCCGGAAAAGCATAAAACTCCGTTTCTTTTGGTGTATTGTCGTGCTATTTTTATCGCATTCTCTACCGACTCCGCCCCTGTGCTGACCAATACGGTCTTGGTTTGCTCCCCATGAGGAAACAATTCGTTGAGTTCTTCACAAAGTGCGATGTAGGGTTCATAGGTCACTACATTAAAACTGGTGTGAATGTATTTCTTGGCTTGGTCGATAATGGCATCCACGACTGGTGGTGGACAATGACCTGCATTCACAACTCCTATCCCTCCAGCAAAATCAATTAATTCATTGCCATTTGTATCGATAATTGTGGCATTGTTTGCACTCTGCACTGTAGCAGTATTAAAAACGCCTACACCATTGGGGACTGCTTTCTTTCTACGATCCAATAAGGATTCGCTTGTCATCGTATTCATTGAATAAAATTGTGGTTAAATGTTGTCAGAAAATAAAGGTCAAAATTATTCCTTTTTTCACTCTTAGGTGCTTAATTCTACTATTATTTAAGGAGAATAGATTATGGAGATTTACAGGATTAATTCACCCACAATCGCCAAGCTCAAAAGCCTTCTTCATCTTGTCTTTTTTACTAATTTCGCTATTCAATAATTCATCAGAAAAAGCAATAAAATAAAAAGAGAACTTATGAGTTTCGATGTCATTGTATTAGGTAGTGGTCCTGGAGGTTATGTAACAGCAATTCGGGCTTCACAATTGGGCTTAAAAACAGCCATAGTTGAGAAAGAATCACTTGGAGGAGTTTGCCTCAATTGGGGATGTATCCCCACCAAGGCTTTATTGAAAAGTGCAAATGTTTTTGAATACATTTCTCATGCAAGCGATTACGGCATAGAAGTCAATGAAAGCAAGGTGAATTTCAACAACATGATTCAGCGCAGCAGGAATGTTGCAGATGGCATGAGTAAGGGCGTTCAATTCTTAATGAAGAAAAATAAGATTGAAGTCATTATGGGCACGGGAAAAGTGGTGAAAGGCAAAAAGATTGAAGTGACTGCTGCAGATGGTAAGAAATCGGAAATCAGTGGCAAACACATTATTGTTGCAACTGGTGGAAGATCTAGAGTCTTGCCCAACTTGCCACAAGATGGCAAGAAAATAATTGGATATCGTGAAGCGATGACACTTGAGAAAATGCCTAAGAAAATGGTGATTGTGGGTTCAGGTGCCATCGGCGTTGAATTTGCCTACTTCTACAATGCTATAGGTGTGGATGTAACCATCGTTGAATACATGTCGAACATTGTACCGGTTGAAGATGTAGATGTTTCAAAGCAATTGAACAAAAGTTTTAAGAAAAGCGGCATAAACATCATGAACGATGCGGAAGTAACATCTGTGGATACAAAAGGTGCAGCTTGCAAGGTAAATGTAAAAACGAAGAAAGGAGAAGAAGTGATTGAATGTGACATTGTTCTTTCTGCAGTTGGTGTAACTGCTAACATTGAAAACATCGGATTAGAAGATGTTGGCATTGCAACAGACAAGGGCAAAATTGTTGTTGATGAATTTTACAAAACCAACATCGACGGATATTATGCAATTGGCGATTGTGTTCCAGGTCAAGCACTAGCGCATGTTGCCTCAGCCGAAGGAATTATTTGCGTTGAAAAAATTGCAGGTGAGCATCCACAACCATTGGATTACAACAACATTCCTGGTTGTACTTATTGTTCTCCAGAAATCGCTTCAGTTGGCTATACAGAACAAGCAGCGAAAGATGCTGGCTATGATCTTAAAGTAGGGAAATTCCCTTTCTCTGCCTCTGGAAAAGCCAGTGCTGCAGGTCATAAAGATGGATTTGTAAAAGTCATTTATGACAGCAAATACGGAGAATTACTCGGAGCGCATATGATCGGGGCCAATGTCACTGAAATGATTGCGGAGATTGTTACTGCACGCAAGTTAGAAACAACTGGGCATGAAATCTTAAAAGCGGTTCATCCTCATCCAACAATGAGTGAAGCTGTAATGGAAGCAACAGCGGCAGCTTACGGAGAGGTAATCCACATATAATCTTTGCCTTAATCTGAACCATCACCTTATGGGGAAATCGAGTATAGGAAACTACCTTTCCCTAATCAAGTTTAGCCACACCCTATTTGCATTGCCTTTTGCGGTTTTGGGTTATTTTTTGGCCATCGAATATTCATCCAATGAATTTGAGGTATGGCTGTTTCTTAAGGTAGTGCTTTGTATGGTTTTTGCACGGAATGCCGCTATGGCCTTCAATCGTTATGTAGATCGGGACATTGACCAAGCCAATGAGCGTACTGCAACTGTAAGAGAAATACCAAAAGGCATCATCAAAGCCAGATCTGCATTGATCTTTGTAGGGATCAATGCACTGCTCTTTGTGTTGACAACATATTTTATCAATACAGTCTGTTTTTATCTGTCGCCAATAGCCTTGCTGATAATCTTGGGTTACAGCTATACTAAACGGTTTACCTTTTTGTGTCATTTAATTTTAGGCATCGGGCTATCGCTTGCACCCATTGGTGCGTATTTAGCTGTTACTGGAAGCTTCGCTTGGTTGCCCTTGTATTATTCTTTTGCCGTCATCTTTTGGGTTGCTGGCTTCGACATTGTCTATGCTTTGCAAGACGATCTATTTGACAAAGACATGAAACTGCATTCTATCCCAGTTTTTTTGGGTAGAAAAGGAAGCTTAATGGTTTCTGTTTTATTTCATTTCGCAACTGCAATTTTTATGTTGTATGCAGCATTTCAAGCAGATGCTAATGTTTGGTATTGGTCTGGGACGCTTATTTTTTTAGCACTCCTCACCTACCAACACTTTTTAGTAAAAGTCAATGACTTATCCAAGGTTAATTTGGCCTTCTTCAGTACAAATGGCATCGCTAGTTTGATCTTTTCTATCTTTGCTGTATTGAGCTTTTACCTATAGACAAGTATGTTTCAAACAGATTTCATCCATTTTCTACAGTCCTTTGACTACGCTTGGTTGAAAGCACTCATGTCATTCATCTCATTCTTGGGCACCACTCCGGTTATCTTGGTTGTTGTTTTGGGGATCACTTTTGCCATTGATTTTAAACGTGGTTTAGTGCTGATCAATGTGATTGCTTGGACTTCCTTGCTTACAGTCTTATTGAAGGAACAAATTGACTTTCCACGTCCAATGGACGTTGACAACGAATTGACGACAAACTATTATGAAGTGGGCGATCAGCAATTGAGATCGATGGAGCCTAGCAGTTTTTTTGAAGGATTTTCCAAGGAATTGCTTGAAATTACACGCAACGATGAATTTGAACGTTGGGGTTTTCCTTCAGGACATACCTCCTTGCAAATGGCATTTTGGATGACCTTGTTTTTTTTATTTCGAAAACAATGGATCAAGAAAATGGGGATTGCACTGGTTTTTCTGACCATTTTGTCACGCATTTATCTTGGTCATCATTTCTTAGCAGACACCATCGGCGGCTTAATTTTAGGTTTAATTGTAGTGCTAGGCTTGACAACTTTGGTACGCTCTAGCGGCTACTTAACAGCTCTAAGTCATCAACAAAAAAGCTTGAGCATATTGTGGTTGCCGGCCACACTCATTCCTTTTACGGGGCACTTATCTGTATGGGTATTGAGCAGTTTAATTGGCATCAATCTCGCTGCTTTATTGATTATTCTTCAAAAAAACTTCCCTGTATTTCATGTCATTACATGGAAACGCATCCTGGCAGCATGCATTTTCTTATTGTTGTTAATTAGTTCGATCTATTGGGTGAAGCTGGCCAACTTATTTGGCAATGATTTTGCCAACCTCTCGGCTAGTTCATTGATCATTTTCGCCATTGCTCTAGTGGCCACCTACTTGAACAATCAATTGCACTTGATCCGTTTTCGTTTTTAAGAAAGGAAAACTTCAGACGCCATAACAACACAATTGTTCAACTGTTGTTGATCGATCTCTTGTAACAAGCCCATTTCAACAAAATATCTAATCATTTTCTCTGTAGGCATGTTGCCTGTCAATTCATCTGCTGCCATCGGGCATCCCCCAAAGCCTGCCACTGCTCCATCAAAACGTCGACATCCAGCAGAATATGCCACAGCAACCTTTTCTCTCCATTCATGCGGCTTGGTATGCAAATGTGCTCCAATTTCTAATGAAGAAAACTCAGGAATTACTGTTTTGAAAAGACGATCTATACTGTTGGCATCAGCGACACCTATGGTGTCGCTCAATGCAAAAATGTTGATGTCCAAATTGCTCAACCGCTCTAACCATTGAGCCACAATGTCTTCATGGTAAGGATCTCCGTAGGGATTTCCAAAACCCATCGACAAGTATACCACCATTGACTTGTCTACTTTTCTTGCGCTATTGTTGATGTTGTCCAATCGCTTGAGAGAGTCTTCGATGCTTGCGTTGGTGTTTCTTTGCTGGAAAGTTTCAGAAATAGAAAATGGATAGCCTAAATAACTAATTAGATCGTGTTCACAGGCATTGATGGCTCCTCTTTCATTGGCAACAATGGCAAGTAGTTTTGTATTTGTATTGTCAAGTTCCAAACGGCTCAATACTTCCTCAGTATCCTTCAACTGAGGAATGGCTTTGGGTGAAACAAAAGATCCAAAGTCCAATGTATCAAAGCCCACTTTTAACAAGGCATTGATATAGGCTACCTTTTTATCAGTAGGAATAAACGCATCAATGCCTTGCATGGCATCTCGCGGACAGTCGATAATCTTAAGCTCTATACTCTTTGACATGTTTGATGATTCCTTTGTTGATTTTTTTAATTATTGATGGACCTTCATAGATAAAACCGGTATATACCTGAAGTAGATCTGCACCTGCCTCCAATTTCTCAATAGCATCCTCAGCAGTGAATATTCCTCCAACGGAAACAATGGGAAAGGAATTGTTTGATCGAGTTTTGAGATAACGTAAAACTTCAGTTGATCTTTCTTTAAGTGCTCTACCACTCAATCCTCCTGCACCCATGGCTTCTACTTCAGCAACATCTGTATTCAAGCCGCTGCAGTCAATGGTGGTATTGGTGGCAATAAGACCATCTATCTTGGTCTCTTCCATCAGCTCTACAATGTCATCGAGTGCGTCATTGCTCAGGTCTGGAGCAATCTTCAATAAAATTGGTTTTGGAGAGTTCTTCTTTTGATTCAATGCTTGTACTCCTTTGAGCAAGGCGCTCAATGGTGCTTTGTCTTGCAGAGCACGAAGATTTGGTGTATTGGGTGAACTTACGTTGACTACAAAGTAATCAACATGTGGAAACAAAGCCTCAAAACACTGTGTGTAATCCTCAAGTGCTTGTTCGTTGGGAGTAATTTTATTTTTGCCAATGTTTCCACCTATGATCAGCCCCTTGTCTCTAGCTTTTAACCGCTCCACCATTCCTTCAAGGCCTTTATTGTTAAAGCCCATGCGGTTGATTAAACTTTTGTCTTGGGGTAAACGAAACATTCTGGGCTTTGGATTTCCCTCTTGGGGCATTGGCGTCACCGTTCCTACTTCAATAAATCCGAAACCGAAAGATGACAGTTCTTTGTACAATTCTGCATCCTTGTCAAAGCCAGCGGCCAAACCGACCGGATTGGGAAAATGTAGGCCAAACAATGTTCGTTCAAGTCTTGGATCATTGACTGAGTAACGCGCTCGTACAATTTGCCGTACCCACCGAATCGCAAGTGAATACTTCATGAAGCGAAACGCTATTTTATGGGCTGTTTCTGCGTTAAATTGAAAAAGAATTGGACGAATCAGTCCTTTGTACATCTGTTGCGAAGCTTAATTGGATTGCAAACTTAATTACAAAAAGACAGTCATGGCATAGATTGAAACTCTTCGAACGTTTTGTCGGAATAAAACACCAGAATGCGCTCAATGGATTTGTCGCCTGAAACTCTGGCAAGTTTTTCAGGTCTTGGTTCGAGCACATCTGCCTGTGCATTAGATTCTTTTGTTTCAAGCGCAAATTCAAGATTGTGTTTTGATCCAGGATTGCCGTTGATCAACCAAGAGGCTTCTACTTTAGGATATCGGTTCAAGATTTTTTGAATGAACTCCAGACTTGGTTTATTTCTGCCTGACAATACATGAGAAACTGAAGAAGCTTGAACTCCAATTTCATTTGCAAAAGCAGAGGCAGTCAATTGATTTATTTTCATGATGTACTTGAAGCGGTCAATCAAATTCATAGTTTACAATTGTAATTATCACTATTATTTACAAATGTAACACTTGTAGGTTTTACTATCTTATTTACAGATGTAATTTATAGTCATCTTGTTTAATTTTTCAAAATATGCAATAAACTATGACTTTAAAATGTATATTTATAAGTATTGATATTGTGGAAGTTATGAAATATTTAAAAAACGATCGTTTTAGATTTTGACAAATGTAAATTCAAGCTCTCATATTGCCTGCAGATCGCTGTATTTTACTGCTGTGAAATGTTACTTCTGTAATGAATTGGGTATACGTATACTTATTCCAAGAGCGTGATAATTCATCACATTGTTGATTCCCCAACCAAAAGAATAATCCAATTGAAGGTTTGGATTGATCAGGTAAATAATGCCGGCATCCATGTTTTGTGTCCAATCTTCAAACTCTTCAAAACTTGCATAGTTTTCAACAAAGACCGTGAATTTATCGTTGATGTTTTTACCATAAATCAGGGTGTAGAAAAGTTGACCGTCAGAATCGCGTACCAAGCCCTCCCCATCTGCAAACCTTAAATTGTAATTCTCATACCCTACTCCACCTGCAAGCGATGCCTCTTCATCTATGCCATAATTGAAATTCAATCTACTTAACAATCCATAGCGTTCATTGCTGATTCCTTCAGTACCATTTGGGGTAATAATGTGTGCTGTAGCACTCAATTGCAGCTTGCCCTCCGTTTTTAACTCTCGTTTTAATCCAATGATCAGATTCTCCATGCCGGATATACTGCCCAATTTCTCCCAATTGTCTGTTCTTATGTTTTTATAATTGACAATTTTTGCGATGATTCTCAGCTCAAACTTCTCCGTTAGTCCCAATTTAAACAAGGAAGAAGGGTAAGTATATCTCTGTTGAGTGGTATTCCTTGCGATTTGACTGCTTTGAAATAAAAAGCCGCTTTCAATCTGTAGACTGCCTTCTCCAACGGTGTTTACGCATTCGGTTTGACCAGGACGGTCAGTGACCAAGGAAGATTCTTGTGCATAAATAGTTGCAATAGAGCAGAAATACACCAGTAGCAGTCTAATCAAAGTCTTCATAGAATTTATAATTTGTTTTAGGGTCTAAAATAATAAATGACCTTCGAAAACCTATGTCAATTTACAAGCTTATTTCAATTCTGTTAAGAGGCTTTCTATTTCTTTAATTAACTGCTCTTTAATTTCTTTGTCCACAATTATTCTGGATTGAACTTTTTGATTGAATTCAGGAATTGAAAGGCTACCGATCAGTTTCGCCCCAAATCGAGGCATCATCATCTCCAAATGAGACAAGGCTGTTTTGCCTCCTCTTCTACCAGGAGAGGTACTTAATATTAGCATCGGCTTGTCCTCAAAAACATTCCTCTCCATGCGTGACAACCAATCTAAGGCATTTTTCAATGCAACAGGAAGTGAGCTATTGTGCTCGGCAGTCGATATAATAAAGGCATCTGCACTTTGAATCTGTTTTAACAAGCTTTTAGATGCCTCAGGAAAACCATTTTCTTTTTCCTCATCAATGCCATATAGTACAGATTGATAATCCTTCAAATGAATCAATTCTTTTTCTACGCCATCCATTAAAGGCAATAAAGAATGAAGCAATTGATAATTGATGGAGGAACTGCTATTACTGCCGGGAAAGCACAAGATCTTTTTCATAAGTGTATAGCATAAAAAACGCCCGATTAAATCGGGCGTTTAGGACGTTGTTTCTTTTTAATTAGCACCAAGTTTTTCTCGCATTTTTGACCATAATTCATCTTCACCCAATCTAGCATAAATTTGGACCAAGGAAGCCATTGTATTTCTATCTTCAGGATTCAACTCATGTGCCTTCTCTAAAGCTGGTTTTGCTTTGGTGAAATATGTGTTTGCTTTCTCATTGGCCACTTTGTATTTATCTGTTTCGTTCAGTGTGTAAGAACTTGCTTTATTGTTCCACTCCACTCCTGCATTGTAATACATTGCGCCTAAATTGTAAATCGCGTCAAAAAATTTAGGATCTACCTCCAAGGCTTTCTTGTAATCAACTTCGGCCTTGTCATAATCTTGCAGTTGATCATAGATCAAGCCCCTATTGTAATACAATGAAGGGTTTTCTGGATCTTTTTCTATGGCTTTATCAAAATTATTGAGCGCTTCTTCAGTTTGTCCTGTAACGAGCAAATGACTCAACTCTTCCCGTATCAAGTCTGCATTTTCAGGATACTTTTCTATGCCTGCACGGATGGCTTCAATCTTCTTGGCAGTGTCTTGATTTCTTCCATGAATATTGGCCATATACATAAAAATATCAGGACCCCCGTAATTAATTTGTGTGAGCATTGTATACAATTGAATTGCTTCTTCGTCTTCCTCTAATTGCTCCGCAGCCAATGCAGCATTGTACATACCCAAAGAATCTACTCTACCCAGTATTCCATTAACTTGCACAGATTTTAAGGAATATTCTTTGGCATTTTTGTGATTTCCTGCATTGAATTCTTCCACACCTTTATTCACAAAAGCGTTTGCCAAATAAGGAAACTTATTGGCCATGATGTCACGCATATAAGAGACATCTTCATAACTGGTCTCTCGATTCATGATGTATCCAACAAATTTGTATTGATCCTCTTGTTTTTCTAAATCCAGTTCGCTTGCACCCTCTGCCTGAATGTTGTACAAGATGGATTTGATGTAGTATTCATATGACTTGTCAATCGCACCTGGAAACTTTGCTGCACATTCTTCATCTGGATTTAAACCCGCATTAAAATATAAGTTCCCACCATAATACCATGTTTTGGCCCATGAGCTTGTTTTTTCGTCTTTAGTCGCCGGCTTTATGGATTCAATCCCTTTGACCAATTCACTACATTCTTTATCGCGTTCGAAAGACTTGTTATAATTGTATGCGCTTACAACTTTTGCCTTCTGTGCGTTTAAACCTCCGAATAGTAATAAAGCACTTCCTAATGCGATCGTTTTATTCAAATTCATCTTCATTTATTTAAGTTCCAAATTTAATCTTCGGTCTTCTCATTGTCAAATTTCTTGCCATTTTCGCTAGCTCCTTCAGAATCAACTCCATCTGTGTTTTTATGTTGGTCCATTTCCTCTTCCTCCTCTACTTGAACCTTTGCGACTGCTGCAATTGAGTCATTCGCTTTGAGGTTGATCAAGCGCACACCTTGAGTTGCTCTGCCCATTACACGTAGATCAGATACTGCAATTCGAATCACTACACCAGATCGATTTATGATCATCAAATCATGCTCGTCTGTAACATTCTTAATGGCGATAAGTTCACCTGTTTTATCCGTTATGTTCAGCGTTTTAACACCTTTCCCACCGCGATTTGTGACACGGTATACTTCGGATCCATCTTCAGGATCATTCAGGAAAGTGCGTTTGCCGTAGCCTTTTTCAGAGACAACCAATACAGTTTCTTCCTGAGCGTCACGCACAGTGATCATACCTACGACTTCATCTTTGTCGGAAGCCAATGTGATTCCGCGCACACCTGAAGCATTCCTACCCATTGGGCGAACTTTTGTTTCGTTGAATCGAATGGCTCTTCCACTGCGGATAGCCATCATTATTTCATCAGTTCCATTGGTGAGCTTAGCCTCTAAGAGTTGATCACCATCCCTTACGGTAATGGCATTAATGCCATTTGAACGTGGTCTTGAGTAAGCCTCCAAACTAGTTTTCTTTATGACTCCTTTTTGAGTACACATCACAATAAAGTTATTGTTAATGTATTCTTCATCTTTCAAGTCTTTGACACAGATGTAAGCTTTTACATTGTCATCAGGCTCAATGCTGATCAAATTTTGGATGGCTCTACCTTTAGAGGTTTTGGTTCCTTCTGGCACTTCAAATACACGCATCCAAAAGCATTTTCCTTTCTCCGTGAAGATAAGCATGTAGTTGTGTGTAGTTGCTACAAACAAATGCTCCAAAAAGTCTTCATTTCGGGTCGAACTTCCTTTAGAACCCATTCCGCCTCTATTTTGGCGCTTGTATTCCGACAATTGAGTACGCTTTATATAACCCATGTGTGAGATGGTCACCACTACTTCCTCATCCGGGATCATGTCTTCTATGCTAAATTCGCCTGCAGCATATTCAATTTGTGAACGTCTTTCATCCCCATATTTCTCTTTCACTTCGAGCAATTCTTCTTTGATGATGTCCATGCGCATGTCCTCATTGGCCAAGATAGACTCCAAATATTCGATGAGTTTCATCAATTCAGCATACTCATCCTTGAGTTTATCGCGTTCTAAACCAGTCAATTTTTGCAAGCGAAGATCCAATATGGCTCTTGCTTGCAACTCTGACAATTCAAATCGACTCATCAATTCATTGCGGGCATCTTCAGGCGTTCTGCTTGCACGAATCAATTTAATCACTTCGTCAAGGTTATCGATCGCGATGATCAAACCTTCAATGATGTGCGCTTTGTCTTTGGCTTTCTTCAATTCATAAGTGGTACGTTTTATAACCACTTCATGCCTGAACTCAACAAAATGGTGAATAATTTCTTTCAGGTTCAACATTTCAGGTCGACCTTTCACCAATGCGATGTTGTTCACAGAAAAGCTAGTTTGCAAAGCAGTATATTTAAACAGATTGTTTAATACAACATTTGTAATGGCATCTCTTTTAAGGTCATACACAATGCGCATTCCATTTCTATCCGATTCATCATTCAAGTCTGAAATACCTTCAATTTTTTTATCATTGACAAGGTCGGCAGTCTTTTTAATCAAATCAGCCTTATTGACCAAATAAGGAATTTCCGTAACTATAATGCGCTCTCTGCCTGAAGAGGTGACTTCAATTTCGGTTTTTGCACGCATGACTACTCTTCCTTTTCCTGTTTCAAAAGCCGACTTTACACCTTCATATCCGTAAATGATGCCTCCAGTAGGAAAATCAGGAGCTTTGATGTATTTCATCAATTCAGGAATTTCTATACTCCTATTGTCTATGTAAGAAATGGTGCCGTCAATTACTTCAGATAAATTGTGTGGTGCCATATTGGTGGCCATACCCACAGCAATTCCCGAGGTTCCATTAACAAGCAATTGGGGTATCCTTGTTGGCAAGACAGTAGGCTCTTGCAGGGAATCATCAAAATTCAATCGAAAGTCAACCGTCTCTTTATCGATGTCTGCAAGCATCTCCTCCGAAATTTTACGAAGTCTAGCTTCAGTGTAACGCATGGCTGCAGGACTATCACCATCAACTGAACCAAAGTTTCCTTGTCCATCTACCAACATGTAACGCAAGGACCATGGTTGTGCCATTCTCACCATCGTGTCATAAACTGCAGTATCTCCATGAGGGTGATACTTACCCAATACTTCCCCGACGATACGCGCAGATTTCTTATAGGGCCTGGAAGATAGTACACCCAATTCCTGCATTCCAAACAATATTCGCCTGTGTACAGGTTTTAAACCATCTCTCACATCGGGCAAAGCACGGCTTACAATCACCGACATAGAGTAGTCAATGTAAGCAGATTTCATCTCTTCTTCAATATTGATCTTAATAATTTTTTCTCCTTCTGCCATAATTACAGTTTGTGTGAATAAAAAATAACCGCCATTTTTTAGCGGTTGCCTAGACTGTGAAAATACCTATTAAAGAAGCTTCAAACAGAGAAATATGACAGTAAATACTAACAAATTTTTGTTAAAAAAACCGACTTGGCCCAACTTTTGAACAGTTAGTATGAAATAATTTTGATTGAGGTCAAATTATGTTAATTTTCGAGCAATTAAACAACCAAAATTGATCTTCAAACGTTTATTAGATATGGATTCAAATTTTTCACAGCGCGTCAAAGACGTGATAACATACAGCAGAGAGGAAGCTTTGCGTTTGGGACATGATTATATCGGCATAGAGCATTTGCTGCTGGGCATGATACGTGAGGGTCAAGGAATAGGCATTCAAATTTTAAATTCTTTAGGTGCGGATTTGAATGAATTGCGCAGACGGATAGAGAATTCTACCAAGGTAGGCAGTAACTCCATCAACCAACTGTCCAATATTCCACTGGTGAAACAAGCAGAGCGTGTACTCAAGATTACCTATTTAGAGGCAAAACTCTTCAATCAAAGCCTAATCGGTACAGAACATTTGTTGCTTTCCATACTGAAAGACTCAAACAACATTGCGACACAATCTCTTGAAGAACAAAATATTACCTACGATTCAGTAAAGGAAGAATTGGAAAGTATTCTCTCCAATAAGCCACGCACCAAAAGTGAATTGCCTGGCAGTCCAACAAATGATGACGACGATGATGCTTCATACATGGGAGGATCTGGCGGTGGAAGTAGCCGAAGCAGCGGTGCTGCAAGTAAAAGCACGGATGGTAAATCTAAGACACCCGTTTTAGACAACTTCGGTCGTGATTTAACAGCGATGGCAGAAGAAGATAAATTAGATCCAATAGTTGGAAGAGAGGAAGAGATTGAGCGAGTTTCGCAAATCCTTAGCCGTAGAAAAAAGAATAACCCAATATTGATTGGTGAACCAGGTGTTGGTAAATCTGCCATCGCGGAAGGATTAGCGCTTCGCATCATTCAAAAGAAAGTCTCACGTGTCTTGTTTGACAAACGCATTGTTACCTTGGACTTGGCTTCTCTAGTTGCCGGGACAAAGTACAGAGGCCAATTTGAAGAACGCATGAAGGCCGTCATGAATGAATTGGAAAAGTCACCTGACATTATTCTTTTCATTGATGAAATTCACACCATCATCGGTGCAGGTGGAGCCTCAGGTTCCTTAGATGCTTCTAACATGTTTAAGCCTGCTTTGGCAAGGGGTGAAATTCAATGCATTGGGGCGACAACTCTTGATGAGCATAGGCAGCATATTGAAAAAGATGGCGCCTTAGAAAGAAGGTTCCAAAAGGTGATGGTAGAACCCACCACTGCTGAGCAAACTGTTCAAATATTGAACAACATTAAAGATCGTTATGAAGAACACCATAATGTAAACTATACAGATGAGGCAATCGAAGCCTGTGTTCATCTAACCAATCGCTACATGAGTGACCGGCATTTACCTGATAAAGCAATCGATGCTTTGGATGAATCTGGCTCAAGGGTACACATTACAAACATTAAAGTGCCTCAAAACATCATTGAAATCGAAGAACAAATTGAAGAAGTTAAAAAGCAGAAAAACCTTGTTGTACGCAGTCAAAAGTATGAGGAGGCAGCAAAATTAAGAGACAATGAGCGGCAATTGACGGAATCGCTTGACCTTGCAAAAACTGCTTGGGAAGAAGAAACCAAAAATCATCGAGAAACGGTCACTGAAGAAAATGTAGCTGAAGTAGTTGCCATGATGACAGGTATACCTGTACAAAGAGTCGCGCAGAAAGAAGGCAAGAAACTTGCCAAGATGGCAGAGGACATTCAAGACAAGGTTATTGGCCAAGATGAATCTGTTAAAAAAGTAGTGCGTGCCATTCAACGAAACCGTGCCGGACTAAAGGACCCAAATAAACCGATAGGGTCCTTCATTTTCTTAGGACCTACAGGAGTTGGTAAAACACAATTGGCCAAAGTATTGGCCAAACATTTATTTGACAATGAGGATGCCTTAATCCGTGTTGACATGAGTGAATACATGGAAAAATTTGCTGTGAGTAGATTAATTGGCGCACCTCCTGGGTATATAGGTTATGAAGAAGGCGGACAATTGACTGAAAAAGTGAGAAGACACCCCTACTCTGTTTTACTCATGGATGAAATTGAAAAAGCACATCCAGATGTATTCAACCTCTTATTGCAAATACTCGACGATGGCCAAGTAACCGACAGCTTGGGAAGAAAGGTAAGCTTCAAGAACACCATTATCATCATGACGTCAAACATTGGAGCTCGTCAACTGAAAGATTTTGGTCAAGGTGTTGGGTTTAGTACATCTGCAAAACAGAAAAATGCCGACGATTATGCGAAATCAGTGATTCAATCTGCTTTAAAAAAGGCTTTTGCTCCTGAATTTTTGAATCGAATTGATGACATTATGGTCTTCAATAGCTTAAGTAAGAAAGACATTGCACAGATTATCGACATTGAATTAGAGGGTTTATACAGTAGAACTAAAGAATTGGGTTATATCGTAGAGATTTCAGATCCTGCTAAGTCATTTATTGCGGAAAAAGGTTTTGATGCTGACTACGGTGCTCGTCCATTGGCAAGAGCAATTCAGAAGTACATCGAAGACCCATTAGCAGAAGAAATCATTCGATCCAAAGTAGATGAAGGTGATATGATCAGTATTAAGATGGATTCTAAGAAAGAAAATATCAAAATAGACATCATTAAGCCTCAAAAGAAAATCAAGAAATCAAACAAATCTGATGATAAAGACAAGTAAGCAAAACCGCTTACATGAATTTATCCATGACTTCTTTGCTTACTCCAGTATGGGAGAACCCCCCATCGTGAAAAAGGTTTTGCATGGTCACGTATTTGGTTAGATCACTAAAGAGCGAAATGCAATAGTTGGCGCAATCCAATGCTGATGCATTTCCTAAAGGAGACATCTTATCTGCATAATTTATAAAAGCATCAAAGCCTTTTACGCCGCTTCCAGCTGTTGTAACTGTGGGCGATTGAGAAATGGAATTAATTCTTACTTTTTTGGCAGTTCCATAATGGTAGCCAAAACTTCTACAGATAGATTCGAGCAAGGACTTGGCTTCTGCCATGTCGTTATAGTCGGGAAAAACTCTTTGAGCAGCAATGTAGCTCAAGGCCACTACAGATCCCCATTCATTGATGGCATCTAGCTTCTTTGCAACTTGCAACAGACGGTGTAGCGAAAGCGCAGATATGTCTAGGGTTTTATGAAAAAAGTCATAGTTCGTATCGTCGTATGCTTTTCCTTTTCTAACATTGGGAGACATACCTATGGAGTGCAATACAAAATCAATCTTACCGCCGAGTACTACTTGCGATTTGTTGAACAACTGCTCTAAATCTTCCATATTTGTAGCATCTGCTGCTATAACTTCAGCATTGCACTTTTCAGCCAATTTATTGATTTCGCCCATCCTCAATGCAATCGGAGCATTCGTCAGGGTATAGCTTGCACCAGCGGCATGCGCCTGTTCTGCAACTTTCCAAGCAATTGATTGCTCATTCAAGGCACCAAAAATGATTCCTCGTTTACCTTCTAATAATCCTTTGTGAATGCTCATAATAGTATAATTTCAAAAACAAATATAGTTTTAATGCCTTAGTTCGCACGCAATTCTTTTGCGCTTTGCTTGGCTGTTTCACTAAAGTTCTTCCCACCGATCATTTTTGCCAACTCTACCACCCTTTCCTCCTCCGTTAATTTTTTTAGCTGAGAATGCGTCTGCTCCTCAATTACGTTCTTATATACGAGGTATTGATGGTCTGCAAGGGCAGCAATTTGTGGTAGATGTGAAATGCTCAGCAATTGGAAATTTGAACTCATTTTTTTAAGTAACTGTCCTACCTCTATGGCAATTTCTCCAGAAATACCACTGTCAATTTCATCAAAAATCATGGTCGGCAATTGCTTTCCTTCTGCAAACAGACTTTTTAATGCCAACATTAAGCGAGAGAGTTCACCGCCAGAAGCTATTTTTTCAATTGATTCGGGCGGAACACCAGCATTGGCCGAGAACAAAAAATCAAACTCATCCCTTCCATGTTGATCAAAGGCTTCTTTTAAAGAGTGTTTTACCTTAAAAATCGCTCTAGGAATACCTATGGAACGAAGAATACGGGTGACTTTTTCTTCTATCGCCGGAAGCACTTTTAGTCTGTTCTTGGTCAATTCTGTAGACAATTGCGTGCATTCAACTTCTAAGCGATGTATTTGATCCGAGAGGCTTATCAATTGTCCTGCTTGTGCATCCATAGATTCTAATTCTGTTCGGTATTGATTTGACAATTCAATCAATTCTTGCTCTCTTGTTAATTGATGTTTGTGCAATAAACGGTTAATCTCAGAAAGACGCTCGTCTACCACCAACAATCTTTCAGGGTCCAACGTAGAATTTTCCAATGTGGTTTGCAAGCTTGAAAATATATCGTTTAACTCTAATTGAGTACTTCTAATGCGCTTATTTAAATCCCTACCATCTTCTAAAAAATCAACGACTTCACTCAGCCCATGTTCTATGCTGTATAGCTGTGCAATCACTCCACGGTCATCTTGCTCAAACAATTCAATGATTTGCGACAATTTTTGTTGCAAGATTTCACTATTGCTAAGTCTTCTTTGTTCAATTTCCAGGCTGTCCAGTTCCCCATCAGTCAATTGAAGTGACTCCAATTCATCCAATTGAAATTGAACATAATCAGCCCTTTGTCTTTGTTCGGCAATCGTGTGCTCTAAAACGCTAAGTTCTTTGATAAGTAAAGTGTACTTTTTTTGCTTTTCTCGAAAGTGTTTGACCGAAATTTCTTGATGAGCCAAGCCATCGATCAGCCCTAGTTTAAACGATTGAGATTTGAGTTGTAGACTTTGATGTTGGGCATGAATATCGAACAGTAAAGGAGAAATTTCTTTTATCTGTTGAAGATTCACCGGGGTATCATTGATGAAGCTACGACTCTTGCCACTAGGGGTGATCTCTCTGCGAATTGTGCTTTCTATGTCATAGTCTAACTCATGTTTGTCAAACCAAGGCTTAAAGCTTTTGCCAAGTTGAAAAGTGCCTTCAATAATGCATTTTTGATCACTGTGCATCAAATATTTGTGCTCAGCGCGTTTTCCGAGCAAGAGATCCAATGCGCCCAAAAGAATTGATTTCCCTGCACCTGTTTCGCCAGTAATTACCGTAAATCCAGCATTAAACCTTATGTCTAACTCTTGAATAAGTAGGTAATTCTTGACAAATAAACGCTTCAGCATTTCACAGCTTTATGATGAAGAAAATTAATCGCTATTATCTTAGTTTTTCGTATCGGTTTGCATTGCCAGGATCAATTCTGATCAAAAGTTCCGAAATTTTTTCAATTTCTGAAGGGGTTGCTTTCTCATAAAGCTTAACCAATTCTTGAGATTTTGCATTAAAAAACACTTGCATATTGTATGAGGAAGGTTCAACATTGTGCACAGGTAATAGGTCTTGTAAAGATTCAGCAATCACATTTCTAGCCTTAGATGGATCAGACTCAAGAACATCAAACCCATTTCGATGATAGGCATAGTAGGCTTTCCTTAGGGGCTTAAATCTGGCACTGAGCGCATTTTCGATCAACCAGTACCTATTGCGTTGACTTTCGAAAGAACGCCATCCTTTTTGAGAGGAGCTTTGTGCATTGGTAACGATACGCTGAGCTTCTTGAAAATATGAAGTTCCACCTTCAGGTGCAAATGAATCATAATCATAACCCAAGATCATGTATATGTAAAAGGCGACAATGGTTGTCAATTCCCCACTGTAAGATCCTTCATTAAATTGCAATGGTTCAAATTGATTGTAACGAATCACAAAGTCTTCGTCCCTCACATTCATGATGGGGCTTTTGTAGCTTGTATTATACACAGGTCTAGAAGCTTGAACTTGTATATTTCCCCGATATTCATTTGCAGTCAATCGCTCAGTTAGGTTTATGAGTATACTGCAATCAATACGTTCTTCCGTTTTGAATTCATCTTTTGTCCACTTTTGACCATTGACCAATTGAAAAAGTGCTTTTTGCATCTCTTCAAACATAAGTCTTTCACTTCCCTCAACTTGACGTGCATCTACATTTACAATGCAATTCAATTCTTGAGCAGGTAAACAAAGCATTAAAGTAAACAATGTAAAAAGAAGTAAAATTCGAGTTACCATTCGTTTTGTATGAAATTTAAGATGTCTTCTGCAACTTTATCTTTACTTTTTAACTCAAAATCCTTCTGCTTATTTTTCGTGTCGAGGATTGTGATCTGATTGGTGTCATTTTCAAATCCTGCCCCTTCATTTTTTAATGAATTGAGCACTATCATGTCTAAGTTTTTTCTCTTCAATTTACCCTTCGCATTCTCCAATTCATTATGCGTTTCCAATGCAAATCCTATCAAGCGTTGATGGGGTTTCTTTATTTCACCAAGCTTTTTTAAGATATCGTTTGTCGACTTTAACTCTATAGACAACTTTTTAGTGGACTCCTTTTTTATTTTCTGGTTAGCAAACATTTTTGGTGTAAAATCCGCCACAGCAGCTGCCATTATTGTCACATCCATTTCCGAAAAAAGGTCTAGACAGGCTTCCTTCATGTCGTCAGCACTAATAACCTTAATGTGCTGAAACACTTTTGGATCACTTAAATGGTTTGGACCACTGATTAAATACACTTCAGCTCCTCGCTGTTCCAATTGATTTGCAAGCGCATAACCCATTTTACCAGAGCTCCTGTTTCCGATGAAACGAACTGGATCTATCGCCTCGTGTGTAGGCCCTGCAGTAACCATAACTTTTTTGTTTGCCCAAAAAGAATCTTTTTGTTCTATCGCTTTTAAGATGTTGGAAATTTCTGCCATTCTACCCTCCCCTACCAAGCCACTCGCCAATTCGCCATGCTCAGCAGGAATCAAAACATTCCCATAGGACTGCAGCTTTTTAATATTGACTTGATTTGCAGCATGTTTGAACATATCAAAATCCATTGCAGGTGCGAAGTACACTTGATTTCCCATTGAAAAGTATGTCGCAAGCAACAAATTATCGCAAACTCCATTCGCCATTTTAGCGATTGTATTTTGGGTGGCAGGTGCCAGTAAGAATAGGTCTGCCCATTTAGCAAGCGCTACATGGTTGTTCCATTCACCAGTTGCTGCATTTGCATAGGTGGAATATACCGGATTTTTCGAAAGGGTAGAAAAAGTAAGAGGCGTTACAAATTGTGCTGAATCGGGGGTCATCAGAACTTTTACATTTGCCCCTTTTTTAATCAATTCTCGGCATAGAAATGCAGATTTGTAGGCTGCAATACTTGCACTTATGCCAAGAATTACATTTTTGCCGTTGAGCATTTTAAGCCTCCTCTTCGGCGTCTAATTTAGGATCCCTAAAATAAGTTCCCTCATCCAAATATTCTTGGATTGCTATAGCATTAGGCTTTGGCAAACTTTCATAGAACTTCGAAATTTCAATTTGCTCTCTGTTTTCAAAAATTTCATCCAGGTTGTCAGTTACTGTAGCAAATTCTGCTGATTTTGCATTCAACTCTTCTTTCAAAGTAATGCCAATTTGATTGGCTCTTTTAGACATTATCGCAATGGCTTCATAAATATTGCCAGTTTTTGAATCAATGTCTACTACATCTCTAGTGATGGTTGAATCTGCTGCGTCTACTTCTTTATAGTTCATTTTGGTCTGGATTTTCAGATAAGAATTCTTCTCTTTCTTTTACCAACTTAGCATAAATAACTTCTGCTTCATTGATTTTTACACTGCCTGCAAAATTATCAATAAAATCATAATAAGCTTCTATTCCTTTATCGTATCGTTCTTTTTTCTTTTCAAAGATACTATTGGTGGCAAGTTCGTAATAGGATTTAAGCACTATTATCTTGGCTTCTTCCTTGTATCGACTTGCTGGATAATCCACAAGAAAGTTTTCCATTGCCACGATTGCTGACTTAAATTTTCGTATTGTAAAATATTGCCTACTATTTTCAAAAGATTTATTTTCAATCTTTTGGTTCAGTCTGTCAACTATCGTGTTGGCAGAATCTACCAGATTACTTTCCGGATAGGTGTTGACAAACAGTTGAAATTCTTCCAATGCCAATAAGCTAGGAGTTTGGTCAAGACTTGAATTAGGTGAGTCTAAATAATTACAGTATGCACTCATAAACATGGCATCTTGAGCCTGATCAGACATTGAGAACGTAGAGGCATATTTCCTAAAATGATATGCTGCTGTTATCAGATTTCCTAACTTATAATTATTGTACGCAAAATAGTAATAGATCTTCTGCCCTTTCTCAGTTCCTTTGTATAAGGGCAAAAGTTCTACAAAAAGTGGTAGGCTTTTTAGATACTCTTCATCCTCATAATACTCTATTGCTTTCTTGTATTTAAGTTCAGGGTTTGGACTCTTCATGATGCGATTGTATTCGCTGCACCCCCATTGCGAAAGAAAAGACAAGACCATAAAAAAGTAGAAGAATGTTTGTTTCATTGATGCAAAGGTAAGATAAGCGAGAAAAGCGAAACGCTAATAAAAGTGAAATCTTGTAGAATTATCAAATTATTTCTGTTGATAATAAGCATTGCTGTGTTTGATTCTTGCTTGTCAATAGTTCTATTTTAGTGTCAAAAAATCATGAAAACCACTCTTTTCCTATTTATATTACTCATTAGTATAGGTTTAAATGCGCAACATACAGTCGTCCTCAACTCAGGTGAAAAAATGGATTGTATTGTGTTATCCTTAAATGAAGATGTTTGGGATGTTGTCTATGAAGGTGAAGCACGTAAAATACACATGAAGGATGTGAGCTCGGTATTTTTCAAGGAATACATAGCGTATGATGGGAAATTAATTCCTGAAGGCAATGAAAAGTCCATTGTAGTGAATGGCTTTCCTGTCAAATACAAAATCAAAGACAGAACCTTTGATCGTGAACCAAAGGTATCCATTGGTTCTCAAGATAAGGGTACAGTGGTCGTTGATATTATTGTGGATAGGTATGGCAATGTTTTGAGTGCCAAAGCTGGAGCACCAGGAACCAACACTTCGAACAACTATCTTTATGTGAAAGCAGAGACCGCAGCAAAAAGTGCTAAATTTGATGAAAACTTAAAAGGTCCACTTAAAACTGAGGGCACCATTACCATTATTTATTGACGACCTATGAAAACAAAAATTTCTCTGTTGACGATCGCCTTGTTCTGTTTATTTACAGTGAATGCTCAATTAAATAAACCCCACTTTATCAGCCTGAATGTTGGTACTAGCATTCCACTCTCAGATTATAAAGAAGTTAAAGATCAAGTAATCTCTGGTGGTGCAAAGAATGGTTTTTCTTACAGCATTGAAGGTGCTGCTTATTTGAATAAGTTTTTAGGCATAGGTGCTAACATCGGGCTATTTAACAATGGAGTTGATAATGACGCATTGCTCAGTGAATTGGAAGCAATAGACAACACTATCAATAAAAATAATTCAAGCATTAATACTGATGACTGGATAAATGGTTACGCAATGGTTGGACCATATTTGAGTTTTGGAAGCGAAAAATTTGTCATGGATTTAAAATTTTTAGCAGGCTTAATGAGCACTAAAAAACCTGTAGTAAACATCAATACATCCTCAAGTAGCGCAACTTTCCCAACTAGTGCTGAAGAAGTTGTGGCATCAAACATTGGATTCAATTACGGCCTTCACTTTCGAATTAAAATTGTTTCAAAATTGGGACTGCGAATAAATGCTGAACAATTCAGTAGCCAACAAGAATTTAAAGGAAAAATTGAAACGAAAGATTCTATAGGAAATATTGTTACAACTGAGCCAATAATAAAACAACAAATCTCTACTTTTAATTTAGGTGCGGGCTTAGTGCTCACTTTCTAACATGAAACGTCTTATTGTTGAAGTGCTTTTTCTACTCAACAAATTGTTGTTGCCGAATTATGTCAAACGCAGTGATAAACGCTTGAGGAAGATAGATAAATTACTGATTGCATTCAAATATTGGTTGGCCATGCAAAGATTAGACTAGCAATCAAAACTCCCATAGCTATTATGTATATTAACCAATAAGGTTTCGACTTATTCGGATCGGATCCTAACAAAGCTTTGCTTATTTGAAACATTAAACCTCTATTGTTTGCCATCAATTGATATGTGAGATCGCATAAACGCATGAAGAATCCACCTTTTCTGTAGGCTTGGTGTAGCCATCTTAGTTTGCCTTGTTGACTAAACGTAATGAATGCTGCATCGGGTCCACTAATAATTGTGCCGTCTAACTCAATGTAGCGCACCGCCTCCCTAAAGTGGATGGTATCTATGTCCAAAAATTGTTCCTCAACCTTTTGGTATGCAGCATATTCCACTGTGTCCTTTGTTATCTTTTTCCACTTTACAATCCAATATATGCAGAATCCACAATTGCCATCATATACCATTAAAGGTTTGGCTTTAGGTGGGAAATCAGTTTTCAATAACTTTTGAAACATATTAGGTGTTTAAGGCACCGGAGGACCGCTCTCTAGTGAGTGATATGTTCTAAAAACAGTTTTACCTTTGACTATGTTTACCGAAAAGCGTACAGTATCGCTGGGAAGATTTGCACCTTTACTGATAAAATTGATGGTATGATTTCCTTCAGGCAAACTCAACCGTTGGTAATAAATGGAGCTGGGTAAAGTTTGCCAATTCCGTGTATCTGCCTTCTCTGTAACAGCATTAACAAATGAGACTAGAGTTCCTAAATTTTCATTTTCCTCTCTTGCTGCCAATTCAGTAGCTTGCTTTAATGCAAGCCTTCCAATGGATTTACTTATTTCACGTAACATTCTGTCTTGCAATGTTGATACTGCTATGGCTTCAACATCTTCCACTTTTTCAAGTGCAAATTGACTGTTGTTGACCTCAATGAATCCATGATTTAACAGAGGCATTCGCTTATTGTACTTTGGAATCGTTAAACGAACAAGCTTTAGATCACTGAACTCTGAAGGATCTGTCGAATAATAAGAGCTATTCTCAGTGTACGGTATCGAAAAGCCTTCCTGTTCATTTGCAAAAGTGAGAAAGCCTCCGGCCCCTTGAAATTTAGATAAGTTTAAACTAAACTCACCTTTTACTGGGCCCAATCCATTTAGCCAAAAGAATACAAAACTGCCTGAATTCGCTGTGTCAGTTTTATAGGTCATGTCAAATTGCTCCTCGTATTGACTCAATTCGGCCTTAAATTTATTGCGATATGCACTCCTCAACAGGTCTTTCTTTAATTGCAGTGGATGAGACAATCTAAATTGTTCTGTGTACAAGTCATTGTATACATCGAAGGCATTTCTATAAGCTATAAATGCATTATTGTCATCCCCTTTTGCCTCATATATTAGACCCATTAATTGATGTGCAAAGGCATCTTCTTTGTACCTGTTTTTTTTGTGTTCGTATTTATCGTTGATTTCATTCAGTTTTACATTGATCCTTCGTGCCTCGATCAAAGCAGCATCCAAATCTTCTAAATGAATGAAATTTATAGCTTTGTAAAAGTGCAACAGAACCAACTCAAAATCTTCTCCCTCATAGGGTTTAAGCATTGGGTTGG
>PAVT01000001.1 GCA_002713165.1 Verrucomicrobiota bacterium | reverse complement strand
TTAAAATTTTCTTCGTTGAATTGTTGTGGGTTGTACTCAAACAATCCTTCCCTAATTAAAATCAGTTCATTTACACGGTCAGTTCTCCATGCTGCATAGTCGTTAGCTTGAAGCCAACTTACACCAACAACAGGATAATCGCTGTATGCAGGATGTCTTAAGTAATATTCTACATAAGGTTCATTGTAGGCTAGTCGACTTCTCCATACCAAAGTGTCAGGCAAAGCTTTTTTCCAAACTTCGGGGTAATCAGCCCCAAAAACTCTTTTTACCCAATACAGATACTCTCTGTAGTCAATGTTTCTTACTTCTGTTTCATCCATATAAAAAGAAGAAACGGTTACTGTTCTCGGCACATTGTTTTGACTGTAAAAGATATCTTGTTCGTTTCTACCCATAGTAAAACGACCTCCTTCAATCAAGACAAGACCAGGTCCCGTTTCTTGCTCTATGTAGGGGGCTTTTTCATATCCTCCGTTGACAGGATTGTTGTATTCCCAGCCGGTGGCGTTTGAGCGTTCACTGCTGCACGAACTAAGTAGGAAAATCATGCTGAATGCTACGCTTGCTAAAGAAAAAAGAAGCTTTTTCATTGCGAATAAATTTTAATCAACTTTCAAAAATAAGTATTTTTTATAACTAGAATGAAGGACAGTTTATTGTTTCGAACCTAACCTTCTTAGGTCTGCAAGGCAAACGATAACTTAACGAAATCTCATGCGAGCCACCTGTTTGACCGTTTAATTGGCTGATTGTAAAGTCATAACTGTAGCCTATGTTGTAGCGATCTAATTTCAATCCTAGAATAGAAACGATGGCATCTCGGTTATTGCCGCTTCTGTACCATGTTCCTAGTGAGATTGGCCCTTTTTTAATGTAGGAACCAATGTTCATCTCAGTCGCTACACCTTGAATTTGATAAATTACGTTCGGAGACCAGGACATATCTTCATTTCTTATGCCCCAAGGGAGAACTGCTCCAAAATGTAGGGTGTATCTTCTAGGTAAAATGGCAACATCGATGAAGCCTTCATCAGGTTGAGTAAGGTGATATACGGCAGCGCCAAAATAAAATTTTTCAGAAAATCCCATCATACCAAAAGAAAAATCAGGGTAAATGTTGTTGTCTGAATTAATTTGTTCTTGTGTTTGATAAACCACACCACGGCGAGCATCAATCATGTCACCAAAGCGTAAATTGTTAATGTTTATTGACTTTTGAACAGCTGTGGCTTGAAATCCTGCTCGTAGAGAAAATTTGCGGTTAATTTTTACTTGGTAGGAGTATATAAACGAAGCTTGTGTCGTATTTAAAACACCTTCTCCCGCTCGATCCGTGAGGACTTGGACACCTAATCCTCCATTGATTGCGTCTACTTGTTTGTCAAAGCTTGCAGAAGAAGTGATGAAACTGTTGTCAATGCCAGGCCATTGGTTGCGGTAATTCAGTGTAAATCGGGGACAATTAGCTGTTCCAGCGAAGGCGGGATTAAGATACAATCGATTTGCATAGAATTGCGAAAATATGGGGTCTTGCCCATAATTCTTAAGACATATAAAAACAAGGGTAATGACTATGACAAGGCCTTTCTTCACTCCTCAAATAATAACTTCAATATAGTTAGCAAGCTGACAAATATAAATAAACATTAACAAGTAATGATTTGTTAATATTTTTACTATTGTCAAATGGAACAATTTTTTTATCATTTATCCGTTTGAGGAAGAAGCCAAAAAAATGACGATTAAAATGCCACGTTTATATATCTATAATTTTCTATTTGCGATTACGATGCTTCTGCTTTCGAATGCAGTTTATACTCAAAATACAATTGAGGGGAGTATTGAATGGCTAGAACCCTTAAAATATGGCCTTGAGGGCAAAGAACAATATACCACATTAAATTTTGAAGATGCTCAATTTAATTTGCCTGCTACTAAAACACCATTCCTTTATCAAAGTTTAAATGTGGGTAAGAATACTAGAATTAGCAGTGCAGAAATAATTGATGCAACATACCAATCATTAAATGAAAATGAAAAAGGATTATTGGAAGAGGAGTTTAAATCAGTACCAGATATTCATATAGAATATAGTACAATTCGTAAGTACAATCAGTCCTTTATAAGAATAAAGCCTTTTAGAAAGAATGCTTCAGGAGAAATTGAGAAGCTCATGACATATAAATTGCTATTAAAATATTCTAAAGTTCCTCAAAATCAACTTAAAAATCTAAGGTATGCAACCACCTCAATGTTAGAAAGTGGTGATTGGTTTAAAATTGCAGTAACAAAAGATGCTGTTTTTAAATTAGATGCGTCTTTTCTAAATCAATTGGGTGTAGATGTAACATCAATTGATCCACGCGATATTCGGATGTTTGGATATGGAGGGATGATGTTACCTCAAGATAATGATGAACCAAGACCAGATGATTTAGAAGAAATTGCCATTTCAGTTATTGGAGAGGGCGATGCGCGTTTTGATCCTCAGGATTATATTATTTTCTATGGAGAAGACCAGGTGAGCTGGACATACGATACTGCAAAATCATTTTACCGGCATCAAACCAATCTATTCTCTGACACGACCTATTATTTTTTAACAACGAACAAAGGAAGAGGGAAAAGAATTCAGAAAGAAACTCGGCCCTCAGGTACAGCGTCAATAACGATTACTGAGTATGATCATGCTGATTATCATGAAGTTGATCTAAGAAACCTTTTAGGTTCGGGAAGGTTATGGTTAGGAGAAGTTTTTGATGCTCAACTTTCTTATAGTTTTAAGTACAAAGTGCCTAATATAAATGTCAACAATAAAGGAAAGGTTGAGTTAAGTGTGTTAGCGCGTTCAAGCAATGCCAGTACTTTTGACCTTCAAGTTAATGGTCAACAGTTCAGTACGTCTATTTCTGGTACTAATTTGGATCGAGGTGAGATAAATTTTGCTCGTCAAAGCAATGTTATCTTCAGTTATGACCCATCAAGCGGTTTACAAGACTTCCTTATTAGCTATAATAAACCAAAAGCAACTTCAAAAGGATGGTTGAATCGATTGGTATTTAATGTAAGAAGAGGTCTTGTGCATTTCAATGACCAAATGTTTATTAGAGATTTTGAATCTGCTGGGAGTGGGCAATTAGCCAATTTCGAGCTTCAATCAACTTTACCAATTCGTGTCTGGAACATTACGGATCACAATAATGTCGTTGAAAAAGATCTTGCAGTAAATGCTAATGTTTACAGTTTCATTAATTCAACCAATAAGCTGCATGAGTTTGTTTCCTTTGATAAATTTGATGTAAACAATGTGCATCCAATAGGCAAGGTTGCCAATCAAAATTTGCATGCCTCAAGTGCAATTGACCTTGCCATAATTACCCATCCATTGTTCAAAGAACAAGCCATTAAACTGGCAGACTTTCATCGGGCAGAAGGATTGAGGGTCTTAGTTACAACTCCTCAAAAGATATACAACGAATTTTCTTCAGGATCTCAAGACATAGTTGCAATCCGATCCTTATTTAAGATGTTTTACGATCGTGCAACAACTCCTGCCGATGCAATCAAATATGCTGTATTTTATGGCGACGCCTCATATGATTATAAGAACCGAATTAATGGAAATACCAATTTTGTGCCTGCCTATCAATCACCTAATTCTTTAGATCCAGTATTTTCTTATGTTTCTGATGATTACTATGGTATGCTAGATGATAGTGAAGGTAAATGGGCCACTAATTCTCAAGTCATTGATAAATTAGATATGGCCATTGGTAGGTTGCCAGTTAAGTCTGTGGAAGAGGCAAATGGAGTGCTGCAAAAAATATTGCAATACAGTGCGCCTCAAAGTTTTGGTGACTGGAGAAACAAAGTTGTATTTGTTGCTGATGATGAAGACGGAGTAACACATATGTTTCAAGCAAATGAACTTGCCCGAAGAATTGAGACAAACAACAAAGAGTTTAATATTAAGAAGATTTATCTTGATGCGTATCAACAACAAAGTACGGCAGGTGGGACTCGATATCCAGACGTTAATAGAGAGATTAATCTATCTGTTGAACAAGGTGCACTTTTTGTAAATTTCACAGGTCATGGAGGAGAAACAGGGTGGACAGGAGAAAGGGTGCTAGGAATTTCTGATGTTACCTCATGGAGAAATATAAATAATTTGCCCATTTTTATTACCGCCACTTGTGAATTTGGAAAATTTGATGATCCACTCAGAACTTCTGGAGGTGAATTGACTTTATTGAACCCAAATGGTGGTGGAATCGCCCTAATGACAACCACAAGGTTGGTTTTTTCTAGCCCAAATTATTTGTTGAATCGAGTATTTTACAACAGAGTATTTGTGAGAAACTCTGAGGGTAAGCCAAAAAGAATTGGCGATATTTTTATGGAAGTAAAGAATTTAAGGTCAAGCGATGCCAATGCAAGGAATTTTTCACTTTTAGGAGATCCTGCATTGGATCTGTCAATTCCGGAGTATTTTGTAAAGACCATTAGCATTAATGGAAATCCAATAGACCAAGTTGACACTATAGGAGCCTTGAGCAAAATAAATATTAAAGGTATAATAACAGATAGGAATGGAATTCAATTGACAAATTTTAATGGAACCGTTACACCGACTGTGTTTGATAAAGAAGAAGAGAAAAGGACACTTAACAACGATGGTGGAGGTGTATTTAATTACGTAGAACGAGACAGTAGACTATTCAAAGGAGAAGTTAGCGTTACAAATGGAGCATTTTCTTTTGATTTTGTAGTTCCTAAGGACATTGCTTATAGTTTTGGCAATGGAAAAATTTCTTATTACGGATTAAGTCAAACTAATGAGGATGCACATGGGTATACCGAGGATTTTATAATAGGCGGGAGTAGCAACAATGCCATCAACGATAATAATGGGCCTGACATAGAGTTGTTCATGAATGACGAATCATTTGTTTTTGGTGGAATTACAGACCCTAATCCCATACTTATCGTCAATTTATCCGATGATCAAGGAATTAATACCGTTGGCAATAGTATTGGTCATGATATTGTAGCAGTATTGGATGGTAGAACTGAAGACTCTTTTATATTAAATGAATTTTACGAGGCTTCACTTGATGATTTTACAAAAGGAAAGATAAATTACCCTTTTAATGAGTTGCCTCCAGGAAAACACACGTTGACTCTAAAGGCTTGGGATGTTGCAAACAATTCTTCTGAACGTGCAATTGAATTTAATGTTGTAGAAGATCAGGACATTATAATTGATAATGTGGTAAATTACCCCAATCCCTTTACATCGAATACTGAATTTGTTTTTCAGCACAATCAAGCTGGAATTCCTTTGGACGTTAAAATTGAGGTGTTTACTGTTTCTGGAAAATTAGTAAAGTCGATTGATAAGGTTGTCGTAAACCAAGGCTTCTTGTCTCGTGATATTCGTTGGGATGGCAGAGATCGATATGGGGATAAAATTGGCAAGGGAATTTATGTATATAAGGTTCAGGTGCGCTCCCGAAATGGCAGCAGTGCTGAGAAATATGAAAAATTAGTCATTCTCTAGTCAATAATATCTAGCTTATAGAGTTTAGTATATTTGCAAGCCCAATTTTAAATGTTGAATAAATTTAAATTTTTTGATTTTACACTGGTTGCGTTTAGCGTAATTGGTATCACGGCAAACGCCCAAAACAGAGTCAATCCTGATCAATTAGGAGGTGACCTTCAATTGAATACAATAACAACCGCAGTACCTTTTTTGACCATTTCACCTGATTCAAGGTCAGGAGCTTTAGGAGATGCAGGAGTTTCAAGCTCTCCAGATGTAAATTCAATCCATTGGAATCCTGCAAAAATGGCCTTTATGGAAGACGAATCTGGTGTAGCCATGTCATATTCACCTTGGCTCAGGAATTTGGTAGGTGATATAAGTCTATCTTACCTTAGTGGTTATTATAAACTTAAGGGAAAAGGAGTGATGCGGCCAACCATCGGAGGTTCATTGAGGTACTTCTCTCTAGGTGAAATTACTTTTACAGACGAAAATGCTCAAATCATTGATGAGGTAAGACCCAATGAATGGGCTCTGGATTTTGCCTATGCCATGCCACTATCAGAAAATTTCTCTTTCGGAATGGCTGTGCGTTACATAAATTCTAACCTAACTACTGGCTTAGATGTTCAGGGCCAAAGCACACGACCAGGTAGATCTGTCGCTGCTGATGTATCTGCATACTATGAAAATGATCGATTACAACTTGGGGATTATAATGCGACTCTGCGCGCTGGGGTAAATATTTCCAACATTGGAGCAAAGATGTCTTATACGGACAACGATGAAAATGATTTTCTACCAACAAACTTAAGAATTGGACCTTCACTTACCCTAGATTTTGATGATTACAATTCAATTACCTTCATAGCAGAAGCAAACAAACTTTTGGTGCCCACTCCACCTGCTTTTTTGACTGATGCAGGAGGAACAGTGCTAACAGATGCAAATGGGGACCCCATCATGATTGCTGGGAAAGACCCTGAGGTGAGTGTAGCAAGTGGTATCTTACAGTCTTTTTCAGATGCGCCAGGAATAGTGGAGAGTGTAGATCCAAATACCCAAGAAGCCACCATTCAAAGTGGAAGCATTTTGAAAGAGGAATTGAACGAAATAAACCTTTCCGGCGGTCTTGAATATTGGTATGACAAGCAATTTGCTGTTCGTATGGGGTATTTTTATGAACATCCTACAAAAGGAAATCGCCAATATTTTACAATGGGCTTAGGTTTGAGAATGACTGTTTTTGGAATAGACATTTCTTATTTGGTGGGAAATGCCCAACAAAATCCATTGGCGAACACTGTGCGTTTCTCGCTTAGTTTCAATTTTGACGCCTTTAAAGGCCAAAACGAAGATATTTAATTTTGAAGATAAGAGTCGGTTTAGGCTTTGATGTTCATGCGCTTAGATCAGAGGAAGAGTTCTATCTAGGAGGAATTAAATTGGCACATGATAAAGGAACATTCGGCCATTCAGATGCCGATGTGTTGATTCATGCAATTTGTGATGCTCTACTTGGTGCAGCCAATTTGCGTGACATTGGCTATCATTTTCCACCTACGGATGAACAATACAAAGGGATAGATAGCAAAAAACTTTTGAAGAAGGTGGTAGAACTTATCAGATCCAATGGCTTTGAGATTTCTAATGTAGACTCTACTATAGCTCTAGAAAAACCTAAAGTAAATCCTTACATAGAAGAAATGAAGTTTACTCTTGCGAACTGCATGGACATCGACAAAGAGGATATTTCCATAAAAGCTACAACAACTGAACGTCTCGGCTTTCAGGGCAGAGAAGAGGGTGTTTCTGCCTATTCAGTGGTACTTTTAATCAAAGCTTAGGATGAAAAAAGAATTGACAATACATTATACTCAATTTAGTAGATTAACTGACCTTGGCCTTGAAGACCAAGCTTTGCTTGTAGAAGCACGTGAGCAGCAGGCAAATGCATACGCACCTTACTCTAAATTTAAGGTTGGTGCTGCTGTACGCTTAGAAAATTTGCAGATAATTGGAGGGAATAATCAAGAAAATGCAGCATACCCATCGGGTTTGTGCGCTGAACGCGTAGCACTTTTTGCTTCGGCAGCCAGGTTTCCTAATGTCAAGATTGAGGCTTTAGCCATATATGCTAACTCTAAGAATGGAAACACAGTACTTTCTCCCTGTGGTGCTTGCAGACAAGTAATGCAGGAATATGAAAGTATTCATGGTACTTCATATAAGGTATTGTTGATGGATCAGGATGAAAAAATTACGCTGTTTAATAGCTCGTCTGACCTTCTCCCATTTGCGTTTAAATTGGGCTAATACAATTGCGAAGGCTCCCTTTATTTTCCAAGGCTTTTATCCTAATTTTGATGTCCATTTTATTTATAGGTTATGGAAACATCTACAACAGCGGCAAACGTCAAAGATACTGGGACTTCGGTTGAATCCTTTACAAAAGAAACATACCTAAAGTGGTATGAATCAATGCTCTTAATGAGAAAATTCGAGGAGAAAGCAGGGCAACTATACATTCAACAAAAGATTAGAGGTTTTTGTCATTTGTACATTGGTCAAGAGGCTTTAGTCGCAGGAGCAATTTCCGCAATTCGACCAACAGACAATCTAATTACCGCTTACAGAGATCATGCCCATCCAATTGGAATGGGTATGGATCCGAAATATGTAATGGCTGAATTATATGGCAAGGAAACGGGATGTAGTAAGGGAAAAGGTGGATCTATGCACATGTTTGACAAGGAGCTAAACTTCTTCGGCGGTCATGGCATAGTTGGAGGACAAATTCCTTTAGGAGCAGGGATCGCTTTTGCTGATAAGTATAGAGGAAATGACAATGTAACACTCTGTTATATGGGAGATGGAGCTGTTCGTCAAGGTGCTTTTCATGAAGCTTTTAATATGGCTATGTTTTGGAAGTTGCCAGTTATTTTTATAATTGAAAACAACAATTACGCAATGGGTACAGCGGTAGAACGTGTATCAAATGTTACCAATCTAAATCAGTTAGCAGAAGGTTTCAATATGCCCAATGAGCAAGTTGATGGAATGTCTTGTGAAGAAGTACACCATTCGATTTCGAGAGCTGCTGATCGTGCGAGAAATGGCGAAGGACCAACACTCTTGGAGATGAGAACTTATCGATATAAAGGACACTCTATGTCGGATCCGGCCAAGTATCGAAGTAAAGATGAAGTTGAAGAATACAAAAATCTTGATCCAATTACAGCTGCATTGAACGTTATATTGTCTAAGAATTATGCTACCAAAGAAGAAATTGAAGCGATCAAGAAGAAGGTTGATCAGCAAGTAAAAGACTCGATTGAGTTTGCCGAAAATTCTGATTTTCCTGATCCAAGTGAACTCTACAAGGACGTATACGTTCAAGAAGACTATCCTTTCATAACTGATTAATAACCAAAAAGAATGGCTGAGATTATTAAAATGCCCAAGCTAAGTGACACCATGGAAGAAGGTGTGGTTGCAAAATGGCATAAAAATATTGGAGATAAAGTTGAAGATGGAGAGTTATTGGCTGAAATTGAAACGGATAAAGCAACTATGGAATTTGAGTCCTTTCAATCAGGCACGATACTGCACTTAGGTGTAGAAGAAGGTGGTTCAGCTCAAGTTGATGCTGTATTAGCAATAGTAGGTGAAGAGGGAGAAGAGTATTCATCATTACTAGATGGTGCCGAAAGCCCAACGAACGGTTCAAGTGAAGCCAGCAATAAGGAAGACAAACCTTCTGAAGAGAAGACAGAAATAAATGTGTTGGCACCAATTGATGTATCCTCAGTGAACGCGAAAATCATTAAAATGCCCAAATTGAGTGATACAATGACAGAAGGTACAGTAGCTTCATGGGCAAAACAAGTTGGTGATAAAGTAGAATCTGGTGAGATATTAGCAGAAATAGAAACCGACAAAGCCACCATGGAGTTTGAGTCTTTTGAGGACGGAACATTGCTTTATCAAGCAATTCAGGAAGGAGATTCTTCTGAAGTGGATACAATACTTGCAATAATAGGAGAGGAAGGGGCAGATTATCAAAAATTGATTGATGGGTTTGGTGCTAAAGCGCAAAGTACAACTAAAGAAGCTCCTGCTAAGGAAGAAATGCAAAAAGTCCAAGACTCCACCAAAATTGATGTACCAATTGCTTCAAATAGTAGTGGGAGAATTGTAGCTTCTCCATTGGCAAAGCGCCTAGCGAAGGAAAAGGGCATAGATTTATCCTTATTAAATGGTTCCGGAGATGGTGGAAGAATTATAAAACGAGATATTGAAGAATATCAACCTACTGCTGAGGTTCAAGCAACCGTTCAATCAGCATCTGCGATGGGGCAAGAATCGTATGAAGAAGTTGCTGTGTCTCAAATGCGCAAAGCAATTGCAAGAAGATTGGGTGAAAGCAAGTATTCTGCACCTCATTTTTATTTGACCATCGATGTAGATATGGACAATGCAATTGCATCTCGCAAAGCCATCAATGAACTGCCAGACACTAAGATATCCTTTAATGATTTAGTAATAAAATCAGCTGCTGCCGCACTCAAAAAACATCCTGCAGTTAATTCATCATGGTTGAAGGATAAAATTCGCTTGCATCACAATGTCAATATAGGTGTAGCGGTAGCAGTAGAAGATGGCTTGGTAGTACCTGTGATTAAACATGCAGATTTAAAACAATTGTCTTCGATTTCCTCTGAGGTAAAAGAATTTGCAGATAAGGCAAGGAGTAAACGTTTACAGCCTGATGAAATGGAGGGAAGTACCTTTTCAATTTCTAACTTAGGGATGTTTGGGATTGAAGAGTTTACGGCCATAATAAATCCTCCCAATGCATGTATACTAGCAGTTGGTACAATTCGACAAGAGGCAGTTGTGGTCGATGGTCAATTAAAGGTTGGTAATCGGATGAAAGTGACACTTTCATGTGACCATAGGGTAGTTGATGGTGCAACAGGAGCACAATTCCTCCAAACGTTTAAGACTTATCTTCAAAATCCAGTAACTATACTTGGATAGAACTTATGGTCTTCTTGCTTATATTTAAGCAAGTATGATCAAACGTTTTTTTTTGCGGATTACAAGATGGATCATTAAGGCAGTAATTGCATTCTTACTGCTTACCATATTTATAATTGTCGGCTTAAGGTATTTTAATCCACCTGTTACATCATTGATGGTTTATAAGTACCTTCAAAATGGCCGTAAACAGATCCATCAAAAGTGGGTGCAATTAGAAGAGGTAAGTCCTTTAGTACCCTTGGCGATTATTGCAGCAGAAGATCAAAATTTTCTTAATCACTCAGGATTTGATTTTACAGCAATAAAGAAGGCCATTAAACACAACCAAACATCAAAAACCACTTGGGGAGCGAGTACAATAAGCCAGCAATTAGCAAAAAATATTTTTTTGATACCGACTAAGAGTGTATTGCGAAAGGGTTTAGAAGCCTATTTTACAGTTGTTATAGAATTGGTGATGAGTAAAAAGAGAATTATGGAGCTGTATATCAATGTTGTAGAAATGGGAGATTCCTATTATGGGATAGGGGTGGCTGCTCAACTATACTTTAAAAAATCTGTTCAAAATCTACAAGCAGAGGAGGCTGCATTGATTGCAGCAGCTCTTCCAAATCCGATCATGTTTAATGTTCACAATCCGTCTGATTATGTGCAAAAAAGAAAACGATGGATTGTAGGCCAAATGAACAATCTTGGAGGAGAGGCATTTACCTCGGATTGGTATAAATAATTGGATAGCTTAATTAAAGTCCAAAACTTAAACCAACGCGAATTACAGGGTTGGTATAGGGAGAATTGATGTCGTCATTGATGTTGTAAAGCAGTAGAATAGATGCGTAAGATTGGTCAGTAAAGAATGATCTATAGCCCCCACCAATAAAGATGCTTGTGACATTTACCCGTTTATTTCTGTTTGGAAACGCATTTAAATTCAATATTTCTAATTCGGAGTGGCCAAAAAATTCTTCCAAAAAGAAGTATTGTGCAAATAACCCACCCCCATAAATATTGGTCTCAAAATTGAATGTTTGACCAAAAACATTTGATCGCTCACGATAATAAATGTATCGTGTGCTCAGTCCGGCCAAGAATCGCTCCGAGATAAAATAACCAAAATTCGGAGACACTTCTAGCAGAGTAATGGTACCAAAAGTGGCCCCAAAGCCACCGCCCACAACCATTCTCTCCGGGTCTAGTTTAAATCTCTTTTCTTTGCCCCTAGTTTCGCCAGGATTAAGTGCTTGTCCTTGAGTATGTAATGCTGATAACACAGTGGTTATTGCCAAGAGTAATGCCTTAAGAAAGTGCTTTCTTTTCACTTGATTGCTTTAGATTCCCCTTTTATAAGTTAAATTTTCCACTTGTGTAATCTTCGCTAATGGTTGAATTATATGCGCCTACCTTTAGTACAGAATAACTACAGTAGCAATAGTTGTTTTATGTTAAACAGTTGGAGAAAGGAGGTGTCGGCCTCCTTTCTTTTTTTTAAAAATAAAATTAATAAACATAATTTTAGTTTGCTGAATGAACGCACCCCCAGCCATACCCCACGAAAAACTTTATTGGACTTCCCAATTTTCAGGATGGTTAATTTATGTGCTTCTTATGTGGATTCTTAACCGCCTTGACGGTCAGGGAATGAATTGGTATTTTTTCTTGAACCTCCTAACCACATTTTTATTGGGTGTTGTTATTTCTCATGGCTATCGCATCTTGATAATCAAATTCAATTGGCTAAAATTTAAAATCATACAGTTGATACCTCGGGTAATTATTACCTCCATATTGTGCGGAGCTGTGTTGTTCATTTCGCATTCTTTTATATCTGAAGTATTGATTGCTGGAGATTGGCCTACATATCAAGGTCTAGAGATACTGCAAACAACCATCAACCTTGCTGTTATATTTATGTTGTGGTCTCTACTATACTTCCTGTTTCATTTTATTCAAAATTATAGGAAAGAAGAAATTAAGAACCTTAAGTGGCAAGCATTGAGTACAGAAGTAGAGTTAAATAAATTAAAATCTCAACTGAACCCCCATTTCATCTTCAACTCTATGAACAGTATAAGGGCCTTAATTGAGGAGGATCCTGTTAAATCAAAAGATTCAATCACACAATTGTCGAACATCTTAAGAAGTTCTTTGCTAATGAATAGACAAAAGGTAATTAGTTTGGCTGAGGAACTGCAACTAGTAAAAGATTATTTAGCATTAGAACAAACGAGGTATGAAGAACGCTTGGATGTTGTCTTGGACATTCCTAAAGATGTACTTGATCATAAAATACCTCCTATGCTTTTACAAACATTGGTTGAGAACGGAATTAAGCATGGAATCAGTAAATTAGAATCTGGAGGTAAAATTGAAGTAAAGGCAGAACGAAATAAGGATATCCTGTATTTAAGAATCGAAAACTCAGGAGTGTATGATACTGCACAAAAGAGTTCGACTGGTTTTGGATTAATCAATAGTCAACAAAGAATAAATTTACTTTATGGAGAGGAAGGTAGTTTGTTGATTAACAATACAGAGAGAGGGACAGTTATGGCAGAACTCTTTCTGCCGAAAGACATAAAATCATTTAAAATTGATAAAACGGAAAAAGATGAAAGCAATAATAATTGATGATGAAAGGCTCGCAAGGCAAGAACTTAAAAGGCTTTTAGTTGAGTTTCCTGAAGTAAATGTGATTGCAGAATGCCACAATGCCGACCAAGCCATCAATAAAATAGAAGTGCTTAAGCCAGATGTGATTTTTCTCGATATCCAAATGCCAGTAAAGAATGGATTTGATTTACTCGAAGAAATATCATTTGTACCTCAAGTAATATTTACCACCGCTTACGATGAGTATGCCATTAAAGCCTTTGAAGTGAACGCATTTGATTATTTGTTAAAACCAATTGAAAGTGAGCGATTAAAGCTTTGTTTGCAAAAGCTTTCAAAAAACATTCAAGAAGAAACAGCTGAAAACATTAGTGTTAATGTTGAATCAAACAGCAGTATGTTAGGATCTTCGGATCAAGTGTTTGTTAAGGATGGTGACAAATGTTGGTTTGTTAAATTAAACAAAATCAGTGCTTTTGAATCAGAGGGCAATTATGTGCGTGTATACTTTGATAACAATAAACCACTAATATTAAAGTCGTTAAATAGTTTAGAGAAGCGCTTAAGCTCCAATGATTTTTTTAGAGCCAATAGAAAATTCATCATCAATCTGAATTGGATTGATAGCATGGAAAATTGGTTCAACGGAGGTTTGAGAGTCAGTTTAACAGATGGTAGACAAATTGAAATCTCTCGCAGACAAGCTGCAAAATTAAAAGACCTCAAGAGTTTTTAGGTACTTGTCGACTCTCTGAGTCACTTAGTCAAATGAATAATGCAATTGGTATGAAATTTTGAATTGTTTGCAATGTTTTGTGGATATTTATAATCCATACGAATGATAATGCAGCAAGTTGAAATCGAAGCGACATACAGAAGTCCTCATGTGATTTTTAATCTGGAGGATAATAAATTCAGTTTTGAAGGAAACTCTATTCTGGTAAACGTTGATGAATTTTATGATCCTCTTTTAAATTGGATGGATGAATACGTTAAAAGAAAATCTAAAGGGGAAGTAGAAATTGTTTTTGACATTGAGTATACCAACCTAGCGTCTGCAAAGCGATTAGTATTTTTTCTTTACCGTCTAAAAGAATTACAGGATAAGGGTGTTGCAGTAAAGGTTTACTGGCGTTATTACAGCAATGATAGTGACGCATATGAGATGGGCCAAGATTTTGCCCAAATGTTGGAATTGCCAATTCAGTTTCTTCAATATGAAAAACTCAAGAAACGAGAGATTTGGTCTGATTAGGCCAATGTTCGGATACTACGAAGCCTCTGTCTAACAACATGCCCTTTTTGTCTGTTCGAACGACCATTAAGCTCATATCTTTTTTTTGTTTCATCTCGAGCTGATTCTTAAACTCAATAGGACTTAATGGGAACGAAAGGTTTGCAAAAGGATAAATCCAATTCATTTTATCATTTACGATACAAACCATCGTATCTTTTATTAAATCGATTTCACTGTATCTACACCACCAACCCTCATTATGTGCATTGGGGTTTTTTCTTTTTTCCCAAACCTGCAGTCTGAATAATAACAAACCTCGTATGAATAATTGAGGTTTTAGATCCAAATCAATCAGTTTTGATGGGAGGAGTTGTCGGTAGTTGCTACAAAGCTTTAATTGATGATTTTTAAGCTTATTGATTTTTTCATTGAGAGAATCTTTTCCATTTGGACCTATAAAACTGGCCCTATCGAACTGCAGATAATATTTTAATGCCACCTCTAAATGAATGCTCGTCTTATCTTTAATGAATTCAAGAATAAAGTCAATCTCACCCTTGGTATTTTTTCCATCTTGAATTTGTAAAGACGATGTAATTAAATGGTAATCATCGCTGTTGTGGAAAAAAATATAGAGCAATGATTCAAGGTATTTTCCAAGTCGATGGAAATTTTTGCTTCGACCATCTAAAAAGGGCTGAATATCAAGTATTTTGTCAATCAGGTATTCTTCACTTCCATGGACAATAAACTCATCTGTTTCTTTTATCTCCAATAGCTGAGGTGATAAAAGCAAGTATGCTAAGTCTCGTCCTTCCTTAAAGTCAATTTTATTGATACGGTCAATGAAAGAGTTAAAGGCTAGTTGCATTCGTTAAATAGTCTCATTTTTGCTGATCATTTAACTAAGTTATCACTAATTATGATCATTGCTCAATCCAAGAGAAAGTCCAACATTGTAGAATATATATTGTATATGTATCAGATAGAGGACATCATTCGATCGTTAAATTTTAACATTGAGCTCATTGATCAAATGATTGTTCAGAAATATGATCAGGAAGAGCATGTTAAACAACAAATTAAAGCTTGGTATTTGTCACTTACAAAGCAGATGCAAAATGAGGAGAAGCAACGAAACGGTCATTTAGATGCGCAGCTTGAATTGATCAAAGAGCTCAGTAAAGTGCATGAAGAGGTAATGAACACGATCCAGGATAAGGCGTATATTAAGGCTTATGAAAAAGCACGGCCTTTTTTAAAAGAGTTGGTATTGAAATCAGGTGGTGAGCGAATGAGTACTGAGGTAGAAGTCGCAATTCATGGCTTGTATGGGCTCTTGGTTTTAAGGCTAAAAAGACAAGAAATTACCGACGAAACTGAAAAGGCATTTAAGTCTGTAAGTAATTTTCTAGGACATTTAGCTGTCTATTTTCATAGAAAGGAAAATGGGGAATTTCTATTGAAAATGGAACAGTACAATTAAAGAGTAAATGGCTTATTCTTTTTGATACTTGGTCAGAAATTCTTCAATCGCATTCCAATACTCCTCTCCACCATTTTGTCCATGCCACAAAGCTCTAGCACCATGAAATCCATTTGTACTTGGAATAAATTGAGTCTGGTTCTCTTTCATTGAAAATTCTTGAAATAACTGTTTTAGCTTTTCACCTTCAGCGGAAGAGGACAATATAATAAAAGGCACTTCTAAATTGGGAATAACTGATTGTATACTTGTGGCTTTGTCTCCGAAATAGTTTCCTGGACTGAAAGCCACGACTCCTTTTATTGCATCAGAACCTTCACTTAAAAAGAGTGCTAAGCTTGCTGAATATGAGCTGCCCCAAACAATTATTTCAGTTTTGTAATTTTTCATTACAAATTCAATGGCAGACTCAATGTCAATTGAAGCATCTAACATATCAGTATTCTTTTTTGCAGTCATTGCTGCTTCCTTTGTCATGTTTTTTGTTTCAAGAAAATTACCACCCGAACGTTGGTCTATGGCAAGACAATTAAAACCAAGGGCACATAAACGGGGAGCGATGTCGCGGTATTCTTTTCGATTATATCGCGCTTGATGGCATAAAATAATGGTCGGTGAATTCAGCTTCACTTCATACCAATCTGCAGTAATTTCAACACTATCTTTAGCACTAAAAGTGATCGTTTTATGGTGGAATTCTTCAGTGATATTTGAAATGCTGGGTCTTTTTACACTCTCTAAAAAATGTTGTTGTTGAATTTCTTGAGTAATGAGATCGTCTACAAGTTCTATGCGGTTTACCAGTCCTTTCTCATTAAAATAAATCGAGCTTTTTTGTGAGGGGTAGTCTTTGTATTGAATATCAAGAATAAATTGTTGCCCATCTTTTTCTGACAATTCCATAGATACTATTTCTGGAAGGTTTTGAAGTACATTGTAAATAATTGAGGGCGTTCGTTCTTTTTCAAAACCAACGAAACTTAACTCTTTGTCTAAATATGGCATAATAAAACTACTGTCTCTTTCAATGAACCCTTTTTGAAATTTTGAGATTATGGCTTCTTCATCTTGTCCATAAACCTTTGCTACAGCTGAATAAAAAAGGAAACAGAACAAAACACACGCTTTAAACCATTGATTTTGAATTTTAGTTATGCTCATGATGGCTTATTTCTTTAGTAGTTGTTTTAGGTCATTAAAACTGATTAAGTTGAGTGCGTCTTTTCGATTAGCGTTAAATTCATGGAATTCAAAAAATGGGTTTGAAGCCATGGTGTTTTTGCCAAGATCTTGGGTTTTACTGATAATTCCTACTCCCCAATCCGAATCTATACAACAAGAAAAAACTTCTTTTTTGCATCTCCATTTGTAAAATGCTTTCCATGTTGTTCCATTCCAACTTACGTTTGCGGGGGATAATGAAAAGGCAAAGGTTTCCCTTGCGTGCCATTCTGTTGGAGGATTGCAATCATGCATTACTATAAATCCATCATCTTTTATGTACTCTAGTGAATTTCGAATGTCTTTGTCTACTTGATGTGCAAGGTGTAACCCATCTATAAAAATGACATCAAATTTGATGTCTTTTTGAAGTATGTTCCCATTTGCGATAGAATCAAAGAAGACATCGCTAGTCATTTTGAAATCAACAGGATTTTCAGCGTTTTCTATACCGGGGTCAACACTGAACTTATTTTTCGCTTCAATGTGATTGTAATTATCTTCTGGGAATCGTACTCCTATTTCTAAGTAATTACATTCTCTGTCTAGTTGTTGAAGTAGATAGTTTAGGATTTGTGTCCTCGTGGGAATCTTCTTCAGCTCATCTTCTCCTTTTGTGAGTCCTAAGTTGATATATCTATCCTCTAAATATGTTTTTCCTGCAATATAGGTTGGGTTTTTCTCAAGGTGTTTGCCTTTCAGATAAAGTTTAATAGGCTTTATCTCTTTGATTCTTTGCTTAATCTTCACTTATCTGCGTTTAGTTTCTTGCTAAGGTTTCCCAGAATATTTGCAATGACGAGTTATTGTTGCCAACCAATATAATACGACCATTACCAGGGCCGGTACTCAACATGGCAATGTCTTTAGCATCTAAATAAGCAAGAAATCCTGAATCTTGAATAGATACTTCTTCAAATTCACCTTCACCATTGCCTATCAGAAGCAACCCTCTCCCTGCATCAGCTCTTCCTGTTTCCACTTCTGCCTGGAATAGATTTCCTGCCAAGAGTAAATCAACATTGCCATCAAAGTTAAAATCAGACGTGATAATGCCATTGATTGGGGCGAATTGCGCTTTTGTTGGCAGTGCCTTTAGCTTAAATGAGCCATCTCCATTGTTGATCATAATCGAAGATGAAAAGTTATTGGCTTCTAAATGCAGGGCTTCGTCAAGCATGTCCCCGTAAACATCACGAAGATCAGCATTGCCAAACTCTTCGTAAGTTTTGAATTTTTCAGCAATCATTGGCATTTGTTCAGAAGAACACTGACGACCTCGCACTGGAAATACAGTGCCGTCATTGTAGTAGCCCAGCACAATGTCTATTGTTCCATTTTTATCAAAATCATGGGCATAGACCTCAAAGGGTTCCTCCTTACTTGCCTTGTATTTATAGTTGAGCCCCAAGTTTCCTAGAATATAGTCCAAATCTCCATCTTGATCAATATCAGCTACCTCAATTTTATTCCACCAGCCTGTTTCAGATTCCATTCCATTTTCTTTGCTTACGTTCACCAACTTCCCGTTTTCATTTTTGTACATCAGTATACCAGTCCATTCTCCAACCACAATTAAGTCCTTTATTCCGTCACCACTAAAGTCAGACCAAATTGCAGAACTTATTAAACCAGGATTTTTTAGTTCGGGAGCAATTTCATCCGTTACATCCTCAAAGCGACCATTGTTGTTTCTAAGGAGATAACTTCTCGGGGCAAAAGGATATTTTCCTGGTGTAATTCTGCCACCAACAAACAAATCTTGGTCACTATCATTGTCAAAATCATTGGCGACTACAGTACCACCACTGCTTAACATTTTAGGCAAAGCATTGATTGCTTTAAGGTAGATTCCTTGACCGTTGTTGACGTATATGCGGTCTTGCAACAATTCTGAATTCTCATCAAATTCGTTGCCTCCACTTACAACATATAAATCTTGATCACCATCATTGTCAAGGTCTACAAAACATGCTCCTAAGTCTTCATGTGCTGCATCTTCAGCGAAGATTGCAGCAGAGGATGAACCAAATTGTTTGTTGGCCAATTGTACAACAAGCATGCCCGCTTGACCTGCGGCCCCTCCAATGTAAAAGTCTTCCAGGCCATCATTATTCACATCACCAACTGCTATTTTGGGGCCATGCATACTTTGCTTATGAGGCAAGAGAATTTCTTTCTCATAATCGTCATATTCATTCTCTTTGTGCACAAAAAAGCTGCCTTTTTTAGAGCGTAACATATTGAAAAAAGGAGGATTATTCTTCTCCTCTTTTTTCGCAATTAAGATTGAATTACTGTACGACACTTTAAGTGTTTGATCGTACTCAACTTTGTTTATGGTTTCTTCTTTTCCATCTAACCAAGTTACTGTCAATGAGGATATCTCATCCCCTTCTTCAATGCCAAAATGTACTACTTGATCGCAAGATGATTGGAATCCTCTTGCCACCCAAAATTCTTGGTATTGTTCTCCTTTTAGGGTTTTGAGATTTAGTTTAGCACCTAAACCTTTTGTATTGGCTGCAGGACCTTCCAATTGAACCTTTAAGTAATGTCCAAGATTTCGATCGCTTACAGTGTTTTTATAAACAGAAGCGGGATCATTAAAATTATTGACAATTAGATCAATGTCGCCATCATTGTCCAAATCTCCATATGCCATTCCATTAGAGTAACCAGCAAAATTGAAACCCCAATCTTCTGATTTATCTGAAAAACGGTAATCTCCTTCATTCTTAAATACATAATTGCTCAAGCGAGTACTTTTCATCATAGAAGATAAAGTCAAGAACGACGGCAGCCCATTTTTTTCTATTATTTCATTTGCTTTTTTATTGTAGTCCTTGTCTTGAGTATCTCTCAAATACCCATTGGTTACTGCTAAGTCTTTTTTGCCATCATGGTCGAAATCTGCGAAGAGAGGAGCCCAACTCCAATCTGTATTTGTAAGACCACTTAAATAAGCAATTTCCGAGAAACTACCTCCGCCGATATTCAACTGCAAAGTGTTGCGCATAAATTGATAATGAAACCCACGTTTTACTAAATCCCAAAAACGATCAGGATTCATGCTTGCCATGTTGGTCTTTTGTCGCTTGTTATCTTCAGCCAACATTTCAACTACAAATATGTCTGTAAGTCCGTCATTGTTAATGTCTGCTGCATCTGTTCCCATGGAGAAATAAGAAACATGAGAGGTTAAACTTTTAGAGCGTTCTGCAAAGGTGCCATCGCCGTTGTTGATGTAATAATAGTCATTGGCTCTAAAGTCATTGGCAACATAGACATCAGGATAACCATCTTTATTAAAATCACTAATGGCAAGTCCAAGTCCATGACCAAAATTTACAATGCCAGCTTCTTCAGAAACGTCAGTAAAGGTATTGTCTCCATTGTTTCTGTAAAAACGATCACTGAACCGTGCTGGTGGATTTTCTGTCAATTTATCCCATTCGTCAAAAGGTATCCTAAAAAGGCCGTGATTAGCAATGTAGCAGTCTAAATCACCGTCTTTGTCATAATCAAAAAAACCTGCCTGTACACTATGACCGGTTTCTGCCAATCCAAAGGCCTTGGCTTGCTCTTTAAATGTATTGTTTCCTTGGTTGATGTAGAGTAAGTTCGCTCGTTCTTCCGCATTTTCTGACCATCCTGAACGACAAACATAAATGTCCAACAATCCATCTGCATTGATGTCGACCATACTTATGCCAGTTTTTACACCTTCATTTTGAAGAATTCCTGCAGAGGCTGTAATGTCTTTGAATTTCATGTCACCTTGATTCAAATACAGTTTATCATCGTCAATCGTGCCAGTAAAATATACATCAGCCAATCCATCATTATTGATGTCACCAATGCCAACACCCCCACCATTGTATAGGTATTGAAATTTGAAAAAATTTACGTCTTCAGTTTCTATCAATTCGTTAACAAAATTGATTCCTGTTTGATTGGGCGGCAAAAGTTCGAATACTTGACCTGAATTTTCTCGAGGAGTTTCAGCTTTAGAATTTAAATTCTCTTTGTTTGTATTATTTCCTGATTCACACCCAAAAAGTAGGCAAATGCCTACTAGAGTGAGTAAACTTTTTAAGGTACGCATCTTCTATCTTTTGTAAATACTACTATTCAATTGCATAATTTGCTAATTTAAGCATATGAGGGTAAGAATGGATAGAATATTTATAGGTTCATCGGCTGATTTTTCTGAAAGATTTTTAGATTAAACTGCCATTGAAATAGTAAAAACTTAGTGTAACTCCAAACAACAAAAGCATTGTGAGTAATTTAATTTTTGATTTTCGATTCAGTTCTTCGATAAAAAAGACATAAGGCAGAAGAAGTGATTCACCTCGATACATACTTAAATTCCCGCCAACTGACCAAATAAAAAGAAAGTAAAAGCTTACATATATATAAGTCAGCAAGTAGAGTTGATTCTGGTGCCATTTTTTTTTGAAAAATTGCCAGCTAAGAAAAAAATAACCAATGATCACTATGATGGATTGAATTTGAATTAAGTTTCGAAAGCCTCTTTTTATAGCAAGTCCTTCAAAAACACCCAACATATTCATTAATGTATTGTGACTTGCCGATGTTCTATACTTAGATTGTACATCGAAAAATGCTTCCCAACTACCCGCCTCTATGTGAATAAGAAAGAAGGCTGAAAGCAGTCCTAGACCGCCTCCAAATAACGGAATAAAAGCGTGTTTAATTCTCCATTTCAAGCCTTTGTTTTTATAACTCAAAAGAATGGTGAGTGCCAATACATGGGCCAACAATGGACCTGTTGGGTAAGAAATTGCTGCGACAAATGTAGATGGCAGTAAAAGCCACCACTGCTGTTTCAAGAATGCATAAAACGCAATAAATACAGAGAGTAGCACTAAAGACATAGGAAAAACAGCATAGTAATAAATAAAACCAAAGCTAAATGCAGGGATAAGCATATCTATAACTGATTCTTTGTTCAGTGTGCTGATATTCATTATCCTGACAATTAAGAACAAACACCAATAATGGAAAAATTTTGACAATAATGCTCCCCAGAGGTAAGGCGCATTGTACAGCTCATTCAATCCTCGAATGCAAAGTGCAAAGCCTGGGAACCATGCTGTATTTCCGCAAATTTCATCCTTATCGTAGGTAGATTCTTCGATATTAGAACATGGAAAGGTGCCATATCCTTGTGTAGAAATACTAATATAGTGGTATGAATCCCATCTGCTCCAACTTTTAGCATCTAGATAAGAATTTGAAGATGTCCATGCTATGATGGCCAGTACTATTTGTACAATTAGAAATACACCACTTGTGATGAGAAACTGTGACTTGATTTTATTAGACATGTATGTCAATACAATTGATCATTGTTTGCGAATGTATAAAAGCTGCATAAATACTCAAAAAAATAACCAAAGATCTTGGAGTGTTAATTTCAAGGGGATGTGATTGATTTTCAAACTTCCCATTTTATTGAACTCACTTTCTTTTTCTGAAATTTAAGAATATAAGCACCATTGTGATGATAAATGGAAGCGTAGAAGATAATATTTTTATGTTGAAATTAATAAGGCCGATAAACAACATCAAGCCTAAAAGCAAAAACAGCGAAGTCATGCCAAAATAGGTCAAGAATTTACTGACTCGTTTCTGGAAAAGTGTAATCATTAGCAAGCATTGACCGAATAGAGGAATAAGGGTAAATGGATGCGCTACGGAAGAAATGTCGGTAAATAAACCTTTGATGATGTCGAATTCTGCCATAATTAAAAAGGTGGACTGATCCTCTCCCCACTCTAAATATCCAATAAATGAAGTAAGAATTAAGGCTAGGTTTAATAACTTGCTTTTTGACATTGTATTTGTGTTATTGAGGTGGAATAAATTCAATCAATTCAAAAATGAATCTACTGCCATCGATGTTGAGGTATTCTAGTTTTACAAAACCATAGTCAAGGTTAAAATAGGACTTTAGTTTGGTGCTGCCCAATTTGCTTTTCCCATTTGCTTCAACAATGTAACAGGGCAATCGACCAATTTTGGTTTGAAGATAACGCTCATCAGTAATGCTGTATTCATGACTTATCTCAAGATTTCCTTCCCACTTTTCTTGTATTTGCAAGCCTGTTAAAGTGTTTACACTGTTAGACCATTTCCATCGATTTCCTTTTTTATAAGGGGCTTGGATTAAAGGAAAAGGATTCAATTGCAATGTGTTAAAGTAACCGTCTGCGGGAGGCTGTAGCCATACATTCAAATCATTTTCGATCAGTCCTCGATAGGAAATTTGATTTTTAGGCATAGACGTTTCATAGGCGTAACTTGTGGTTGTTTTGTTGTAGGATGGGTTTTTGCTTTGAATGGGATCTTGGGCATAATGGACATCCATTCGAATGTGCCGAACAGTACTTGCTGAGGATGTGCCCATTTCATGCAACTTCCATGGTTTGCTATTGTCATCAGAACGCTCAAATTTAAAGGCTTTGCCTTTTGAATCAATGTACGTGTAATCGAATTTAATTGAGGTGCCAGCTTTGTATATGTGATTGTTGGCGGTATAACGATTGGGATGTCTTTCAGTACTGTCGAACAATTCTATGTAAAGTTCTCCGTCGAGCCATACTCTTTGTTTTTCAAGGTCTTGACTTTTTAGGCTAAGTAGTAAAAAAATGAATACAATGAATGTCAGGATTCGCATACAAACTGATTTACGCTCTAAGGTATAAAGAAATAAGCATGCCAAGAAATGACTTGTCTCTTAGCCCTTACATTTTAAGCAGGCTGTGAAATACAGTTTCTATCACATTATTCATTCGGTTGAGGTCTAGTGTATGTAATTTGTCTGATTTTTGATGATAATTGAAGTTGCGGTAAAAGGCAGTGTCTGTAATCATAAAGGCGCTATAACCAAAGGTCCAATAATTCAAGTGGTCAGAAAAATCAATGCCTGGTAGTTTTTCAGGTGCTGTAAATTTTTTAGTCCTGATGTTTTTTTGCTGGGTAAACGCTCTGTTAAACTTTCTTGAAAATTTCCCTCTGTTCAATTTGTTGACCAAAGTAATGTAGTTACCTCTATTGCCATATATCAAAGAAAGCGCGCCAATAGGGTAGCGTTGTGATTTTCTTTCGTCCTTAAAGTATCCGATCATTTCAAGACAAAACATTCCATAAACATCACGTTTTTGATCATACAAAGACTTGGCATGAACGTAGCTGCCCATATTCTCAGTTCGGAAAAATGGCGGTTCTTCTAGCGTATACGCGACCAGTTCAATCCTGTGATTAAGCTTTTTTTTATGGAGCATCTCTGCCAGCTTTAAAAGACCCACAACACCACTTGCGTTGTCATCCGCTCCATCTTGCTCGCCACAAACGTCGTAGTGAGCTCCTACCACTATAGTTGAGGGGTTATGAGACCCAAATTCAGCAATCACGTTTTTGTATGCTTTACCATTGACGATATAGGACTGAAAATATACACTGTCGGCAAAGGGTTGAAATTGGGAATTTATATAGCTGGCTACTCTGTTGAGTTCATCGATATTTTTATGATTTCTCGCTTTATTCGACTGTATTATCTCCAGAAAATGCTTTCTCAAGCTCGTAGTATCATTGGCGAAGATATTACTGGTAAAAGTAAGTTGAAGGAGAAGTGAAAGCAGAATTGCTTTGAAGATGGTTGAGTTCAATTTTTTGATTTTAAAAACTCATCATGGCAGCTAAAAGTCCAAAGAATGCCATTAAAATGTACAATCCAATAATTATAATCGTCATTATGCCGATGAACTTATAACATGACTTTTGATTCTTGAGCGCCTCGGCAAGCTGATTATCATCTTTATTGAGCAGAGCTGATTTTGTTTTTTCTGCAAAATTATACAGGTACAATGAAGGGAAGAAATAGAGCAATGCTGCTAAGATGTAAATAAAACTCATGACACTTCCCATGCCGCCGGCATATCCAGGTATATCATCATAGGGGATAGCAGAAAAAATGGTTCCCATAAATAGACCAACAATCACCATAAGTCCGGTGCCAACAAAGCCCATGATTGCCAAAAACTTGGCCCATTTTCGACCTTCTTCAAGATATGCGGCTGCCGCTTTATTTAATTGAGGGTAATCAGAATTTGAAATTTCTTTCATGATGAATGAATATTTATTTGATCAATGGTTTAACATCTAGCTGTTTTTCGCTTTTTTCCGACTCTTCCTTTCTCAATGACTTTCTCTATGTATGTTGAAGCTAAGGGAACTTTGCATGCAGCGCCTCCTACATCTACGGAGACTTTCCCAATTTTTGAGGCAACCTCTTTGGCTTTATTCGTAAGTTCTGGCATGTAACTGCCAATGGCGATTACAAATCCGTTCATGACATATCGCACTCTGTTTTGAGCTTCATGGATGCTGTCTCCAATCCGATCAAGCAATTGAATGTATAGTTTATGATCTAAGTCTTTATCCTCTCTTACGCTTGCATAATAGGCGATGGTCGACCATCCAGCCGCAGCAATGTTTTCATCTTTAGATTCAATCCATTGAAGGCCCAACTCCAATCCGTATGGAGTTTCTGCAGCCACCCAAGGAACCGTGTATTCGCTGATGTAATACCAATAAGCTTGCTTAACCCACTGCTGCAATTCGGCTTTGCTAATTTGATTTTCATCTGCCATTAAACCTGCTAAATACATGGCATCGGAATTTCCCGTGGCATAAAGGGCCAAAGACAGTTCGTGGTTTTTCTTTGTTTTTTTTAGAATCTTCTTTAGTTCTTGCACTTTCACACCAAAAAAGGGCTCTTTGGCACCATGGCGCATCAATGTTTTTTTTGTTTGAGCATCGCCTTTGGCTTCTAACTCTTGCATTACTTCATCAAAGGTCATCTTATACAATATGGGTTAATGATCTTTAAAAGTAACAAAGTGAAATTCAACCACAAATTAAATCTTAGCTCGAAAGGAGAAAGCCGAAATAGCCAAATAAGATTCCTAGTGCCAATACTATAGGAATCATAATTAGTGAGAATTTCTTGTTTTCAAAAAGCTTACGGTATAGCAATGCTGACTTTGGAAAGGCTAATAGCCATATACCTTTGACAGTGGCTACCCATCCAATAAGTGTGATGATGTCTGTCCATTTACCAAGCCAACTATTGTGCACTGAGAGTATGATCATCCCAAACACTATGGCCATGTATCCTCCATATACAAGTACAAATGAATTCTCAATAAATTGAATGAGCGTTTTTTGATAATAATCTTTGTTCAACAACATGCCAATGCCAAATGATAAATAAACAATGGCAAGAATGCGCGCAATTAAAACAGTTGCTTCCATAGGATTTTCGATTGATGTGATGCTTATTAAATTTCCTATGAAGATAGTGCATCCAGCTGATTTATGCAAATTATTTGCTCGACAGGAATCGATAAAATGATGCGTACTTAGCAAGTCAGTATGCAAATCTGAGGATGAAGACAAATCTTCAGAAAGATTGAATGTGGTCTTAGATCACGATATATGCCCTCTTTTTTTATGCAATTGCTGAGCATGAATTATCTTTTGTGCTCAGGACTGCTCATGCCGGCTTTGCAACCTGCTTCCCATTCGTCAGGTAAATTACCATATGCAGGTATTCCACCTTGGTCCTTCAGCATACGTGCTAGGTGCAAGCAATTCCATACGAGAAAACTTGTGTTCCTGTTCGTAAAATCATTTTCTGGTCCTCCTGATCCTGGGTCCATGTATGAAGGCCCTAGTCCAGCTTCTCCCATCCATCCCGCATCGGCTTGTGGTGGGACTGTGTACTCAATGTGGGACAAGGAAAACAATATACTCATGGCACAATGTTTAACGCCATCTTCATTTCCTGTGATCAATGTTGCGCCAACCTTGTCATAGTCTCTGTATTGTCCTTTTGAGTTAAATTGATGAGTATAGCCATACATGTGCTCCAATGTGCGGTTGCACACTGAAGATTTTTCTCCCAACCAAACCGATGTGCATAGGATCAATATGTCACAGGCATCTACTTCTTGTTGAATGATTGGCCATTCATCTTTTTCCCATTCTGCAGTTTCTGCCATATTCATGCCTAAACCTGCTGCAATTTCATAATCTACCGGGCGTATAATTTTTGTGGAGGCACCAACAGAATGAAAAATAGATGCTGCTTTCTTAATTTAGCCTTCTGTATGCGATTGAACTGGTGTTCTATTCAATGTGCAATTCAAAAAGAGCACTTTAAGATCATCATATTTGGCAGGAGGGTTATCACATTGTTTGTTGGTAATGCTCTGAAATTGTTTGCTCATGGTGTAAAGGGGTTATTGCAGCATTTGCAAGGTTTTAAGCTTTGAAGGTACACAAATATGCAAGCCATACCAATACTACGCAGAAGAACATTGTCTTACTTCCCCTCTGTTTATTTAACTTAATTTAAGGGACTTTGAAGCTGATGAACGCATTGCCTTTTTTTTGCTCCATTTTCTACTTGTGGGATACCTTTATTCGATTCTTTTTAGAATTAGTCTAATTTGCCCCATGTGGTTGGCTTGATGCTCCATCACATGGTACCAAGCCCAATGGTTGTTCATATTGCTGTCCTTAACTTTGGCATTCAACC